>JAFVYY010000020.1 GCA_017508405.1 Clostridia bacterium | reverse complement strand
GCTTTATCAAGGGTCTCCACGCAAGATGCAATATCGAAGAGGAAAACAGATACATCTGTCACTTCCCCGAAGATAACACAATCTGGTCCGTTAACTCCGGTTACGGCGGAAACGTACTTCTCGGTAAGAAGTGCTTCGCTCTCCGTATCGCTTCCTACCTCGGTAAGAAGGAAGGCTGGATGGCTGAGCATATGCTTATCCTCGGCGTTGAATATCCCAACGGCGAAACAAAGTACATTTCAGCAGCATTCCCCTCCGCTTGCGGTAAGACAAACCTCGCTATGCTTATTCCTCCCGCAGTTTACAAGAACAAGGGATACAAGGTATGGTGCGTAGGCGACGATATCGCTTGGCTCCGTGTTGGTAAGGACGGCAGACTCTGGGCTATCAACCCTGAAAACGGATTCTTCGGCGTTGCTCCCGGTACTAACGATAAGTCCAACCCCAACGCTCTCGCTACAACAATGAGAGATACAATCTTTACAAACGTTGGTCACGTTCTTGATAACAATACAGTATGGTGGGAAGGTCTTGACGACAACGCTCCCGACAACTGCATCAACTGGAAGGGCGAAAAGTGGGATAAGGCTAAGTATGACAAGAAGGATAAGGTTAACACATCCGCTGCTCATCCCAACTCCAGATTTACAGCTCTTGCAAAGAACTGTCCTTGCATCTCCAAGGAATTTGACAATCCCGCAGGCGTTCCTATTTCCGCTATCGTATTTGGCGGACGCCGCGCTAAGACTGCTCCCCTCGTATACCAGTCCTTTGGCTGGCAGCACGGTTCCTTCGTTGGTTCTATCATGGCTTCCGAGACAACAGCAGCTGCTGCAGGCGCAGTAGGTGTAGTACGTCGTGACCCCATGGCTATGAGACCCTTCGTAGGCTATGATATGGGTGACTACTTCCAGCACTGGCTCGACATGGGTAAGAAGATTCCCAACGCTCCCAAGATCTTCCACGTTAACTGGTTCAGAACAGATGACGAAGGTCACTTCATCTGGCCCGGATTTGGCGATAATATGAGAGTTCTTGACTGGATCCTCGCTCGTTGCGAAGATAAGGTTGAGGCAAGAGAGACAGCTATCGGTTACGTTCCTTACGCTAAGGACATCAACATTGAGGGTCTTGACGATATCACAGTTGATACTGTTGAGGGTCTTCTCTCCGTTGACAAGGCATCCTGGCTCGAGGACGTTGAGAACATCAAGTCCTTCTACGCTCAGGTTGGCGAAAGAGTTCCCGCTACTATGTACGAGGAGCTTGCTGCTCTTGAAGCAAGACTTAACAAGTAATATAGATTAACTTAAAAGAGAGTGCCACGGCACTCTCTTTTTTGTTGACAGATTTACCTGTTATATGCTACAATAAAACAAAAGGGGGTAGATTGCTGATATGAATTATAACGAATACTCAGCCCTGCGAAAGGAAAGGGAAAGCCTTGAAGGAAGGCTTAATGATTACAAAGCCCTTCAAACAAATCTTCAACGGAGCAAAAACAGACTTTCAAGAGAGGAAAAAAGCTCTGCCTTAAAAAAGGTTTTTCATAATATATGGTTTCCGTTCAGTATGGACGCTATCATAACCGTATTCAGCACAGCCATCGGCTTGCTTGTTACCATCATAATGGCAGGAGCAGTTCCCTTTGTTATTATAGCGGGCTTATTCTGTATAGCTGTTGATATAGTATGGCTGCTACTTTATATCATTTTATCGCCGTTTATCGCTATATTTATTGCTGCAAGCAAGCCCGGAAGGGTACGGAAATGCAAAGCAAATTATGAGCTGCTGCTTCATAGAGTTGAAGGCTTTAATGCGGCGGGGCTGAACTCAAGCTTAGAACAATGCAACAGACAAATATATGAAATTGAAAGAGATAATCCTACCTTCTCGGACAAATATGAAGGAAAGGACCTTGTTATAACCGATTCTGTAAGGGAAACTCAGTTTTATAAGGATGCCTATGACAAGCATCTGCGCGAATATATGGGATATCCTCCAAAGGAGGAAAACAATTCTCTTCCCGATTACGCAACAGACGTAACCCTCGACCTTCACCCCGGAGATTATTAATAAATAAATTCATACAAAAAACAGCCACGGGTGTGGCTGTTTTTAGTTTTACATATTCAAAACAACATAAGTCGTAGGCATTTCAAAAGGATGCCAAGAGGTACTCAAAAATCGTCTATCAACTAGTATTGTTGCAGGAATACATACTGCATTTACAAACTTATCAGTAGCAGCGATTCCGTTTACTTGGTCTTGTAAATGTTTAGGTGTATGCGAACTTAATATGCGAGCTGTTGTGTCATCCATTTCTTTAATAATGGTTGAAAGACTATCACATACAAACTGTTCAGCAGAATCTGTGATTTGATTGTATTGCTCGGTTGTGTAGATCGGAACAGTTGTTTTAAATGAATCGTCCGCTTTGACAACATAACCCTTCTTTATCATTTCCGCAATGGCTTCGAGGTCATATTCGCTAAAATTCTTCTTTTCGTCTCGACAAATATCACAAAAAATATTGATGTAGCGTTCATTACCATAAAAATCGTGATGATCTCCTTTGCGATTTTCTGAGCCCAAATAATCAAAGAAATATATACTATCCCCTTGCTTGCTGTTTACTCCACAATAATTAAACATGTAGCTTTGTGGAAGCTTTTCCAAGCACCAAAGGAAAGCGTTTTCTCCCCAACCTGTTTTAGGAGTAGAGATTGCTTCGTTATTTATACCACATATCTTTCTAAATAAAATGGCTACCATCTGCCAACGCAACGTATTCTCAGAAAAATCGTTGTTGATAAAGCCTATTGCTTTATAATCCAACATCTTTTCTTCAATAAAAGCTTTCATTTTATCAGCAATAATATTGTGATACTTTATAACGGCTCGTTCAATCTCGTTGGCACATTCAGTTGAAATAATGACTATATTTGATTTATAGTGCTTACCCTCCTTGATTATAATCTTTTTATCTTCAAGTGCCTTAACTTCATCGTCAATGTACGGAAGCGGTATTCCTGTTTCTAGGCTTATTTGCTGTAATGTCAATGAGTCATTGTAGCACGCTCCCACAATATTCTGTCTTATCTTGCTCTGCATAAAATCATAAAACCGATTAGGTCCCTGACCGTGGTACATTGGATGCAATGTTTTAGGGTTATAGCTAAGCTCTCCGAGATTTCTTTCCATATTCATTCCTTCTTTCAATATTTTTCTCGATTTGAAAAGCAGGTATTTTACCATACTTTCCGTGATATTTAAGGATTGAGCAATTTCTCGACAGGATCTTCCATCAATATAGTACAAAATAGTTGCTTTTCTGTACTTTTCAGAAAGCAAAGTCAATTCTCTACGCAAAAGATAAATATCGGTATTACCCTCTACATCAAAAAGGTCATCCTCCGACGCCATATTTTCATCCAGCTCATAGGTTGCGTTCTTTAATTTCCTTTTGTACCAATGATTATATACATTGTTAGCTACAGCCCACATAAAGCCGTAAAATGCGCCATCATCTCTTATACTGCCCGAGGATTTAATAAGCTCATACAGTATATCCTGCGACAAATCCTCCGCATCCTCTCTGTTTGATGTTTTAGCCATATAAAATGAGAAAATAGTTTTTGCCGCGTCTGTCAGCTTTTCGTTAAATTTGCTTTCGTCCATTTGCTCACCTCCCTTTCGGTTTTTAGAAGCTTCTGCCATTATAGTGAAAGAAAAAATCAATCGGTTAATTAAAATCTCAAAAAATATTTTATCACAATTTCCAATATATGTACAGCTATAAAATGAAATCTGCCACGGATGAAGTCGACCGAGTCGGATATTAAAAACAAATCGGCACCCGAGGGTGCCGATTTGTTTTTTCGTCGATATGTTTCGCTATGCTCGACTCTATATATTTGCATCTCGGCAAATTCGATATAACCTCCCTCTCGGTCGGTTTCGATATGATATAAATCTCTCGTTTGTGAAACAAACATATCGAGCGTAGCTATATCGAGTTACGTTAGCAACATATCGAAAATCCCACAAGGGATTTATATCGATGAGTTGTGATTTTCACAACTCAATTAGTACATTCCGCCCATCTGGGGAGCTGCTGCGGGAGCGGGATTTTCTTCCTTCTTCTCCGCAACTATCGCCTCGGTGGTGAGAACTGTGGATGCTACACTTGCCGCGTTCTGAAGTGCACTTCTTGTAACCTTAGTGGGGTCAACGATACCGCATTCCATCATATCGCAGTAAACCTCATTGTAAGCGTCAAAGCCGTAGCCGATCTTACCGCTGTTTTTAACCTTATCTACGATAACCGCACCGTCAAAGCCTGCGTTAGCGGAAATCTGACGAAGGGGCTCTTCAAGAGCCTTAACAACTATTTTAACGCCTGTTTTTTCGTCGCCGTCAACTGTGTCAACGAGAGCTGAAACCTTTTCAATTACATTGATATAAGCAGTACCGCCGCCTGCAACGATACCTTCTTCAACCGCCGCGCGAGTTGCGTTGAGCGCATCCTCAATGCGGAGCTTCTTTTCCTTCATTTCCGTTTCGGTAGCCGCGCCGACCTTGATTACAGCAACACCTCCTGAAAGCTTAGCAAGTCTTTCCTGAAGCTTTTCTCTATCGAAATCGGATGTTGTAGCCTCAATAGCCGCCTTGATCTGACCGATTCTTGCCTTGATATCCTCGGCGTAACCGAAGCCTCCGACAATAATAGTTGTTTCCTTATTTACCTTAACCTGTCTTGCTCTGCCGAGAAGCTCTATTGTAGCGTCCTTAAGCTCGTATCCAAGCTCCTCAGTAATTACCTGACCGCCTGTCAAAACTGCGATATCACGGAGCATTTCCTTTCTTCTGTCGCCAAAGCCGGGAGCCTTAACGCCTACTACCGTAAACGTTCCTCTGAGCTTATTGAGAACGAGAGTTGTAAGAGCCTCACCCTCTATATCCTCAGCAACGATCAAGAGCTTTCTGCCTGCCTGAACGATCTGCTCAAGCAAGGGAAGAATCTCCTGAATGTTTGTAATCTTCTTATCTGTAATAAGGATAAGAGCGTCATCAAGAACAGCCTCCATCTTATCCATATCGGTTGCCATATACGCAGAAAGATATCCTCTGTCAAACTGCATACCCTCAACAACCTCGCAATATGTTTCTGTTGACTTGGACTCTTCAACAGTGATAACACCGTCGGAGGTTACCTTCTCCATAGCGTCGGAGATAAGCTGACCGATGGTTTCGTCACCTGCGGAAACTGTACCTACTCTTGTAATATCCTCCTTGCCGTTAACCTTCTTGGAGTTTGCGATAAGACCCTCAACCGCACAGTCAACAGCCTTCTGAATACCCTTACGAAGCACAATAGGGTTAGCGCCTGCAGTTACGTTCTTCATACCCTCTCTTATAAGAGCCTGTGTAAGAAGGGTTGCGGTTGTTGTACCGTCGCCCGCCGCATCGTTTGTTTTGGATGCAACCTCACGTACAAGCTGAGCGCCCATATTTTCGCAGGGATCCTCGAGCTCTATTTCCTTAGCGATTGTAACGCCGTCATTGGTGATAAGGGGTGAGCCGTATTTCTTATCGAGAACTACGTTTCTACCCTTGGGACCAAGTGTTATTTTAACTGTATCCGCAAGCTTATCAACGCCTCTTAACATAGCGTTTCTTGCGTCTATTCCGTAAAGAATTTCCTTTGCCATTATAATCTCCTCCTTACTCTACTATGGCGAGAATATCGTCTTCCTTAACGATAACGTATTCCTCACCGTCAAGCTTTACCTCTGTGCCTGTATACTTACTTACAATAACCTTATTGCCTACCTTAACAGTCATAGGAATGAGAGCTCCGTCACGAACCTCACCGGGGCCGATAGCAACAACCTCGGACATCTGAGGCTTTTCCTTAGCGGTGCCCGCCAAGAGAATACCGCTCTTTGTCGTTTCCTCTGCCTCTACATTCTTAAGCACAACTCTATTTGATAAGGGCTTTATTGTCATTTTTAATTACCTCCTTAAGCTTTAGCACTCTTTGGTTGTGAGTGCCAAGTACATTGTATATTCTATCCCCGCATACATAGAAAATCAAGGGGTAGACATCATTGTTCACAAATAATTAACAATCCTCCTTAATATAATTAACTCTACATGATGAATATATTATATTCGGTGGTGATTTTATGCTAAATGGCGGTATGTTTTTTCTATGCGGGATCCTTCTTCCCTTGTTTCTTCTCTTTACCGGTATACGCTACGGAATAAAATTAAAATTCTTTTATATTACTAAACCGTTGAATACGGCAAAGTCCATAATGTCGGGTAAGGGCGGCTTTTCAGCTCTGTCCCTTGCGCTTGCGGGAACCCTCGGTATAGGTAACATTGCGGGGGTCGCCGCCGCCATAACGGTGGGCGGCGCCGGTGCTCTTTTCTGGATGTGTGCATCGGCAATCGTAGCCATGAGCGTAAAATATGCAGAGACCTTTTTCGCAATAAAGTACAAAAAAATCAATAACGGTGTCGCTTTTGGCGGAGCACCGTACTACATCAAGGAAGCCTTTCCAAGCAAAAAAGGGAAAATATTGGCAATAGTTTTTTCTGTTTTATGCATAGGAAACTCCTTAATAACAGGAAATTTCGTTCAAATAAACTCAATAAAGGATGTTTTTCCTGTAGATTACCTTATAATTGGCAGCTTATTTGCGGTTTCACTTCTTTTGACTGTACGAAAGGGAGTCAATAAAATAAGCACGTTAACATCTCTTGTAATCCCATTTTTAACTCTTACCCATATTATTCTTTCACTTTACATTATTTTCACAAATTATCAACACATCCCCGAGGTTTTTTCAAAAATCATTAAAGAAGCCTTTAATTTTAAGGCAGCCTTTTCGGGCGTTGGCACGTTCAGTATTCTGACAGCTGTTCGTTACGGTGTAAGCCGAGGAGTGCTATCAAATGAGGCGGGCTGCGGCACGTCTCCCATTGCACACGCCTCCTCGGATAACGATGCTCATACACAGGCTTGCCTTGGAATATTTGAGGTGCTTTTTGATACGGTTATTCTTTGCACTCTTACCGCTCTTGTTATTCTTATCTATGGAGAAAGAGATTTGTCTCCTATTGAATGGGTGGCGAAGGCATACGGACATTATTTATATGCATTCGGCGAATACTTCATAAAAATATCCTGTTTAATATACGTTTTTTCAACTCTTATTTCGCAATTTTACTATGGCGATAAATCCATTTCATATATTACAAACAGCAAAATTATCCACACTCTCTTCGCTATTTTATCAGCCTCAGTCTGTATTCTCTCACCACTTGTGCCCTCATCTCTTATGTGGACAGTGTCCGATGTAAATATCGCTCTTTTAACTGTTTTCAACCTTGTCACCCTCAATTTTCATATAAGAAAATTAGAATGACAAAATAAGACTCATTCCGAGCTTTTATAATTGAGTAAGTCTACAAATCCATAGTTCTTTATGAAAATTGTGTGATAAGTTAATTAAAAATTTTAAAAAATTATTGACTACAGATACAAAAACTAATATAATATGTATATATTTTCAAATTTAGAAAGAAGTGAGCATTTTGCTAAAATTACAACACATTACCAAAAACTACGTAATGGGCGATACTGTTGTAGGCGCGCTTAAAGACGTAAGCATAGAATTCAGAGAAAATGAATTTGTATCAATTCTCGGTCCGTCGGGATGCGGAAAAACCACCCTTCTTAACATCATAGGCGGTCTTGACAAATACACAAGTGGCGATCTTATTATAAACGACAAATCAACGAAGGAATTTCAGGATAAGGACTGGGATACCTACAGAAACCATTCCATCGGCTTCGTATTCCAGAGCTACAATCTTATCCCCCACCAGACCGTTCTTTCAAATGTAGAGCTTGCTCTTACCCTCTCCGGTGTTTCTAAAGAGGAAAGAAGAAAAAGAGCTAGAGAGGTGCTTGAAAGAGTTGGTCTTGGCGACCAGCTTCATAAGAAGCCCAACCAAATGTCAGGCGGTCAGATGCAGCGTGTTGCCATTGCCCGTGCGCTTGTAAATGATCCGGACATTCTCCTTGCAGATGAGCCGACAGGCGCTCTTGACTCCGAAACATCAGTACAGATCATGGAGATTCTTAAGGAGATTTCAAAGGAAAAGCTTATTATCATGGTTACCCATAACCCTGACCTTGCAGACGAATACTCCAACAGAATTATTCGTCTTCTTGACGGTAGAGTTGTGGACGATTCCAACCCTTACGATTCACAGGCGGTAACTGAAGCTGATGCTCATAATGAAAAGCCTGTTAAAAAGATTAAAAAGAAGAGATCTATGTCATTCTTTACTGCTCTTCTCCTTTCCTTAAATAACTTAATGACAAAGAAGGGTCGTACCTTCCTGACCTCCTTCGCGGGAAGCATAGGTATTATCGGTATTGCTCTTATTCTTTCAGTTTCCAGCGGCGTAAACGCGTATATTAACTCCGTCGAGGAAAACACAATGTCCTCATATCCTATTGAAATATACGAAAGTACTATGGATACAATGAGTCTTTTAAGCTCGTTTATGGAGCAAAAGACAATTGAAAATCCTCAACCTAATACGGTTTACTCAAACGACGTTATGCTTAACGTAATGGATGCCTTTTCTAAGGGAATAACGTCAAATAACTTAACGGCATTTAAGCAGCATATTGAAGAAAATTCCGTATTCAAGGATAATTCCATCGATATTAAGTACCGCTATAGAGCAGGACTTAACACCTATACGGTTATTGAAGGCGTTGATACAGCGGGTAACGTAAAATACACCTATAAGAAAAATCTCGGCGGTATAAATGAGCTTATGGCAGAGCTCGGTCTCGGCGACACAGGCACGGCAGGCTCTCTTATTTCCTCCGCGTGGTCTGAACTCGTTGGAGATATGAATCACATAAAGACCCAGTATAATCTTGTTGAAAACGGCGGTCGCTTCCCGGAAAATGAAAATGAGGTAGTGCTCATTGTTGGCAAAGACCTTCTTATCTCCGATTTTACTCTTTACACTCTAGGTATAAGAGATACACAGGAGCTTAAGAACTATTTAAGATCCATTTACGATAACGACCCCTCAAACGATATTACAATCGAGCCCACAAGCTATACATTCGAGCAGATTCTTAACTACGAATTTAAGGTTATCCCCGATTCAATGAAATTCAAGGTTGAGGACGGAAAAATAGTTCGTCGCTCTGAATATGAAATCAACCAGATTCTTGCAAGTGACTCCTGTGAAACCGTTAAGGTTGTAGGTATCGTTACTCCCTCTGAGGACTCCTTGAGCTCCAGCGCAGTAGGCTCTATCGGCTACTTAAAGGGTCTCATGGACAAAATGATAACCAACTCCAACACGGCAGAAACCATCGACGCGCAGAAAGCAAGCCCCAACGTAAATCTCGTAACCGGCTTCCCCTTTGCAGGCTTTGAATACGACGTAACATCTATTAAGAATATATTGTTCACAGCATCTCCCGAGCTTGAAAATTATATCAAGTCCGACGAGCAGGTTGTTGAACTTATTAAGACTACTCTTGGCGAGGGTATGGATTCTCTTCTTATTGACGTTCCTTACGGCGGATACAACGGCTCAGACGTTGCCCACATGGCAAGAATAACAGCCGTTCTCACAGAGCTTACAAAGATTGACGACGTAAGTGTAAAATCCCTTGCAGGTCTTCTTATGATGCAGGCTATGACAAATCCCACAAACCTTGCAAATATTGTAAATACTATGGTTGGCTCAAGTGATTACGACGATGTTCTCTCCGATATCGGATTTGTAAGCAAGGATAAGCCCTCTTCGATTCTTATTTATCCTAAGGATTTTGAGGCAAAGGATATTATCAGCGCTGAAATTGAGAAATACAATGAATCCATGACTGCTGACGAGGACAAAATCACCTATACTGATACAGTCGGACTTCTTATGAGCTCCGTTACCACTATCGTAAACGCTATATCCTATGTGCTTATCGCTTTTGTAGCTATTTCCCTCGTGGTTTCTTCAATTATGATAGGTATTATTACCTATATTTCGGTTCTTGAAAGAACAAAGGAAATCGGTATACTCCGAGCTATCGGAGCATCGAAGAAGGACATATCAAGAGTATTCAACGCAGAAACCCTTATTGTGGGCTTTGCAGCAGGTGCAATAGGAATTATAGCTACTCTCCTTCTTAATATCATAATAAACATAATTCTCTATGCGTTGACAGGCTTGGCAGCTCTTAAGGCAGTGCTTCCCGTTACGGGCGCAATTATTCTCGTGCTTATCAGTATGGGTCTTACCCTTATTGCCGGTCTTATTCCCTCAAGAATCGCAGCAAAGAAGGATCCCGTAATAGCTCTCCGTACAGAATAATAACTGTATATCATAAAAGACCACTTCTCATAAGTATAAAAAGAGTCGACTTGTAAATTCCAAGTCGACTCTTTTATTTTTAACGTTTTATTCTATTGAAATAAGCTTAGTTCCCGTTACTCCGTCAACGCTGTTAAGAATTGAAATAAGCTCCTCAGGTCTGTTAACCTCAAGGCAGGAAATATCAAGAGAAACCACCACGTGGGCACGGGAGTTAATCGGCATATTCTGTGTTATTGTAAGAATATTAGCCCCAAGCTCTGAAAGCTTACCTATAACCTCACCGAGAATACCTGCTTTGTGGGATAAAGTAAATGAAATAACCGCTTTACGACATCCGGTATCCTCATTAAGAGCAAAAACGTAATCCTTATATTTGTAGTATGTACTTCTCGAAATGCCCACGACCTTGACAGCTTCGCTGACGTCGTTTATTTTTCCGCTTGACAAAAGAGTTCTTGCTTCTATTACCTTTTCGTAATAGTCCGGAAGAATGCTTTTATCAACAAGTAAATATTTACTATGCATATTAAGCCTCTCTTGCTCCCTCACCGTCAACTGTCAGCGAAAAAGCCTTCCAATTATTTTCAAGTCTGCTTATTTTCTCATTAAGCTCATTATATATTGGCTTGTCCGAAATACAAAGGCAGGTAGAGCCCGCACCGCTTATCAAAAATGCCACCGCTCCGCATTCGTACGCCAAGGTCTCAATTTCCGAAATGTTTCGGAACAGACAACGCTTATATCTTTCGTGAATTTTATCCTGTGTAGCAATTTTAATCAGAGGAAAATTTGCACTTTCAAGAGCGTGGGGCAGAATCGCCGTCCTTGACAAGTTAAATATAGCATCACTGTAATTTATTTGAGCAGGCAGCGTCGATCTTGCATCTCTTGTGCTAACCTCAAAATCCGGCACAACTGCAGTAAAATATATTTCGTCACTTACGGGATATTTAACTGTGATCGGTGTTCCGTCTATCACAACAGACGCACATAATCCGCCGTAGATAGCCGCCGCAATATTATCCGGATGACCCTCTATATCGTTGCAAATGGCAAATATCTGCTCCTTTGTCAGCCTTCTGCCATTCAACTCGTTTGCAGCAATTGCTCCCGCCACAATAAGAGTAGCCGATGAGCCAAGTCCACGTGATACCGGAACGTCAATATCAATCTCCGTGATCTTAACATAGGGCTTTGCCCCTATCTTATCGCAAACCGTCTTATATGCAACATATGATAAGTTGTTCATATTTGCATATTTCTCATCACAGCCCTCAAATTCTACTCCGCAAGGAATTTTTTCAAATTCAAAAACATTGTATTTTTGAAAAGCTATTCCCATACAGTCAAATCCCGAGCCGAGATTAGCTGACGTAGCCGGAACCTTTATTTTTATTTTATCCATTCCTTTTTACCTACCATATCAGCAACAAAGGTAAGCATATCTTCCTTTTTAACTACGTTATTGTGTACTACAGGCTTTTCCTTGATTCCTACAAGCGAACCGGGGATCTTAGCTCCTGTTTCCTTATGAAGCTTTTCAAGGGCATCAAATTCGTCATCGTACTCCTTACCAATAGCGTTCATAACGCTGTTGGAGAATTTATAAGCCGATGCGGTTGAAAGAACAACACTCTTGTATCCGTTTCCGTTGTCCTTAGCCCAATCCTCGTAAACCTTCCAAGCAACTGCCGTATGAGTATCCATAATATATCCGTGCTTAGCATAAACGCTGTTTATTACGTCAAGAGTTGTTTTATCATCTGCAAAGCCGGCATCAAATATAGCTCTGATTTTTGCAAGCTCATCGGATGAAATCTTATATTCACCGTTTTCCTTGAGGTCCTTCATGTAAGATGCGCACTTTTCGGCACCGCATACAAGATAAAGAAGTCTTTCAAGGTTGGAGGAAATAAGAATATCCATAGAGGGAGATTTTGTCACGTGGAAATCTCTGTTCTTGTTATATACGCCCTTTTCAAAGAAATCGGTAAGAACCTTATTTTCGTTGGAAGCGCATACAAGCTTGCCAACGGGAAGTCCCATATTCATAGCAAAATATCCTGCCAAAATGTCACCGAAGTTTCCTGTAGGAACAATAAAGTTTACCTTGTCGCCCATCTTTATCTCATTACCCATAAGCAAGTCACGATATGCCTTGAAATAGTATGCAACCTGAGGCGCAAGTCTTCCTATATTAATAGAGTTTGCACTTGAGAGCTTAACACCCTCGGGAAGCTGAAGCGTGGCAAAAATATTCTTAACTCCGCTCTGAGCATCATCAAATTTACCCTCAACAGCAACAACACAGGTGTTTTTACCCTTACAGGAAACCATCTGTCTTTCCTGTACTGCGCTTATACCGTGCTTAGGATAAAATACAATGATCTTTGTACCGTCAACATCTGAGAAGCCCGAAAGCGCCGCAGATCCGGTATCGCCGCTTGTGGCTGTAAGAATTACAATTTCCTCTTTCATCTCAGTAGCTCTCTTTGCCTCGGCAACAAGTTGAGGAAGAAGCTGAAGCGCAACGTCCTTGAAAGCGCATGTGGGTCCATGATAAAGCTCCATAACGTAAGCATCGCCAACCTTTGCAAGAGGAGCATAATCCTCGTCATCAAACTTTCCGTCATAGCCTCTCTTAACTGCCTTCAAAAAAGCAGCTTCCTTATCGCTGTCCTCGGGGAACATAGAATCTCCGGAAAAAAGAAGAGAAAGCACCTTTGCAGAGATTTCCTTTCCGCTCATTTCAGTAAGTCTTTCCATAGGAAAGGAGGTCGATTCAAAGGACTCCGGCATATATAATCCGCCGTCATCTGCAATACCCTGAAGGATAGCTTCGGCGGGAGTTTTTCTTATTTTTTCATTTCTTGTACTTAAATAAAACATTTTTTAAAATACCCCTTGATTTTTTATTTCTTATATGATACACTATTTGCAAACAAAATACAAGTGTTTTTGAAATAAAGACACAAGGAAAGGTAAATTTTTTATGAAAACAGCAATTTTAGGCTTTGGCGTAGTTGGTTCAGGCGCATATGAAATCCTTACCCATTATGGCTATGAGGTAAAAAAAGTGCTCGATATCCGTCAACACGAAAGCCTTGGGGATAAACTCACAAGCAATTTTGACGATATACTTAATGACAATGAAATTACTGTTGTTGCTGAGGCTATAGGCGGTCTTGAGCCTGCCCACACCTTTGTTGTTAAAGCCCTGAAGGCGGGTAAGCACGTTGTAAGCTCCAACAAGCACTTGATATGCACATATTACGATGAGCTTCATAAATTAGCTATTGAAAACGGAGTAACCATTAAATTCACATCCTCTGCGGGTGGCGGTATCCCTTGGCTTTATAATCTCAAGCGAGGTACAAGATGCGACGAGATAAATAAGGTTATGGGTATTATGAACGGCACTACCAATTTTATCCTTGATGCTATGATAACCGATTCACGTGACTTTGATGAAGTGCTTAAAGAGGCTCAGGCGCTCGGCTATGCGGAAGCTAATCCCTCCGCTGATATTGACGGTCTTGATACAGCAAGAAAAACCGCAATTTCCTCATCCATTGCCTTTGATACTATAATAAAGGAAGAAAACGTAAACGTATTCGGACTTCGCAATATCAAAAAGTCCGATATTGACTATATCAAATCAAAGCTTAATAAAACTGTACGTTATTTGGGTTTTGGTATCAAAAATTGTGATACGGTATCAACTTTTGTTGAACCTACAATTCTCGGATACGATCAGCTTGAAGCGAACGTATTCAAAAATTTCAACATGATCACACTCTTTGGCGAAGGTGTCGGCAGACTTTCCTTCTACGGTCAGGGCGCAGGTAAGTACCCTACAGGCAACTCCCTCGCTCAGGACGTTATTGACATTTTGAACGGAGACACAGTTCTTTGCTATCCTACAAAGGATGCTGCGGTTAACAATAACGAGTGTAAAAGAAAATATTACGTAAGAACAACCGGAAAGCTTCCTTGTGATATAGTTGATAGCAAGGAAGTCATTGACGGCGTAAACTATATATTAACGAAGAAAATCGGCGTGAAGGATATCCACGAGATTGCAAAAGACGTTTTTGCAGTTGACAACGGCGCATTCTTTGCCGGTATTGAGGAGTAAATTATGATTAAGGTATTAAAATTCGGCGGCTCATCCTTAGCATCAGGTGAGTCATTTGCAAAGGTTAAAAGAATTGTTGAAGCGGATCCTTCAAGAGCTATTGTGGTTGTATCCGCTCCCGGTAAGAGATTTGGCGGAGATACAAAGGTAACTGACCTTCTCTACATTCTCCACGCTCACATCAAGTATAACGCTCCATATAATGACATTTTCGAAAAAATCAAGGACAGATACCGCGAAATATATGCTTCCTGCGGTCTCAAGCAGGACCTCGAAACGGAGCTTGTAAATATTGAGGCTAATCTTAACAAAAAAACAAGTGTTGACTACATCGTTTCCAGAGGTGAATATCTTAATGCGCGTTTGATGGCTGAATATCTTGGTTATAAATTCGTAGATAGCGCTGATTGGCTTGTTTTCGGATACAATGGAAAGGTTAACTTTGAAAAAACATATGAAAATCTTGCAGCCATTGTTGAAGAGAACTCAAGAATCGTAATTCCCGGCTTCTACGGTGTTAATCCCGATGGAAGTATCAAAACATTCTCTCGCGGCGGTTCAGACATTACAGGCGCCATCGCAGCAGCCGCAATCAATGCTGATATGTATGAAAACTGGACAGACGTGTCCGGAATTATGACTGTAGACCCAAGAATCGTAGCTAATCCCAGACCCATTGACAGAGTAACCTTCAGCGAGCTTCGTGAGCTTTCCTACATGGGCGCAGAGGTTCTTCACGAAGAAACCGTGTTCCCTGTAAGAAGCAAAAATATTCCTCTTTACATAAAGAATACAAACGATATGAATGCTCCCGGTACTCTTATTATGGAAAGCTTTGAGGACGACGATAAGGGAACAAACTTTATTACAGGTATCTCCGGTAAGAAAAACTACTCCATCATTACTATCGCAAAGAGCAGAATGAATGAGGAGATCGGTTATATAAGAAAAACACTTGAAGTATTTGAAAATCTCGGTATTTCTATTGAACACATCCCCAGCAGTATTGATAGCTTCTCCATTGTTGTAGCATCAAGCTCCATTGAAAGCTGTCTCCACGACCTTATTTCACAGATAAACGATAGACTTTCTCCTGACAGCGTACAGATAGTAAACGAGGTCAGCCTTATCGCCATTGTAGGCAGAAAGCTTGCTGATAATATCGGTATTGCGGGCAGAATCTTTACAGCTCTCGGCGAAAATGATATCAATATCAGAATGATTGAGCAGGGCGCTGACGAAATTAATATTATAATCGGTGTAAATGACACGGATTATGCTAAAGCAATTAAGGTTCTTTACGAGCTTAGTTAAATATAAACGAGGTAAACAGAAATGAAAAAATATAATGTTGCAATTCTCGGCGCAACAGGCGCCGTAGGCAGAGAAATGCTTAAGGTTCTCGAAGAAAGAAACTTCCCTATGGGTGAATTAAGACTCCTTGCGAGCGCTCGCTCCGTAGGTAAGAAAATATCCTACTGCGGTAAGGAATACGAGGTTCAGTTAGCTTGCGCAGACGCATTCGAAGGAATGAATTTCGTTCTTGGCGCTGCATCAAATGCTCTTGCAAAGGAGCTTGCTCCCCATATCGTTAAGGCGGGCGCCGTATTTATTGATAACTCCAGCGCATTCCGCATGAATGATGACGTTCCCCTTGTAGTGCCTGAAATCAATGCTGACGACGCAAGAAAGAATAAAGGCATTATTTCCAACCCCAACTGCTCCACAATCATTACTCTTGTAGCTGTAAATGCAATCAATAAGCTTTCAAAGATCAAGGGCATGGTTGCTTCCACATATCAGGCGACAAGTGGAGCAGGCGCTGCAGGTCCGGTTGAGCTTATGGATCAGATGAAGGCTATGGTAAACGGCGGAGATATCAACGTAGAGGTTTTCCAGCATCAGATTGCCGCTAACCTTATTCCTCAGATCGGATCATTTAATGAAAACGGATACACCACAGAAGAAATGAAGATGCAGAACGAAGGAAGAAAGATCCTTCATTTACCCGAGCTTAAGGTTACTTGTACCTGTGTTCGTGTTCCCGTTGTTCGTTCTCACTCCATATCAGTAACTGTTATTACAGAGGATAAGCTTTCAGTTAATGACGTTAAGAATGCTATCGCTAATGAAAAGGGCTGTAAGCTTTATGATGACGGTGAAAACAAGATTTATCCCATGCCTATCGTAACATCCGATCAGGATCTTGTATTCGTAGGAAGAATCCGTGAAGATCTTGTTCACGACAACGCAATTACACTTTGGTGCTGCGGCGACCAGGTTCGTAAGGGTGCTGCTACTAACGCTGTACAAATTGCAGAAGCGCTTATTGACTAATATACCGATTGATATATAGTTACAATGACGGCATAATGCTTGTTGTAGATAATCCATAAAATCAAACAGAGCAAGAATAAAAGGATTTTCTCCTTTTACTCTTGCTCTTTTAAATTGATATATGGTATCGGACTCGATCGGATTTACATTTGATATGTCTTTACGCTTAGAGAAGCTTTTTAACAGGAACAGCACATGTATCTCTACCTATCATTATTATATGACAAATGTTTAATATAAAAAAGAGCTTGGAAAACCAAGCTCTTTTTAATTTTGTAGACTGTATATTAGCCGACAATACCGCTTCGTTCAATACCCTGAACGATCTTATTCTGCAAGAATATGAAAGCAATAATAAGGGGTAAAGCGATAAGAATTGTAGATGTTCCGCTAACCGCGTTAACATATGCGTCCCAACCAACAACCTTATCCGAGCCGCCGTACATAGATGTAAGCTGGCTTGGGAATTTAGTAACGAAGTTACCACTGCTGAGAAGCGGAATAGAGTTATCTCCTGTCCAGTGAGCTGATGTCCAGAATGTATTGATGTAGAAGTCATCTGTCCACTGCCACGAGAACGAGAAGATAAATACTGTAATAAGCATAGGAATAGCAATGGGAATGATAATCTGGAAGAAGGTTCTGAAGGCTGTACATCCATCCATATAAGCAGATTCTTCAAGCTCGTCGGGAACGCCTGTAAAGAACTGTCTTAAAAGGAATATAAACAAACCGTTTCTAAAACCAAATCCTGTTATTGAGAGCAAGTAGTGAGGAATAAATCCTGAGAATTTTACCCAAGTTTCACTATTACCAACACCGAATCTGACCTGTGTTCCAAACAGCTTATTGATAAGTATTCCTATAGGATGCTCTGTATCAAAACGACAGAACATATTCTGCATAGGAAGTCTTATAAGATCCTGAGGAAGCATCATAGTAAGAACAACTATTGCGAAAAGTAAATTTCTTCCTCTGAACTTGAATTTTGCAAGACCGTAACCGATAAGCGCACAAACGAGAGTCTGTACAAATGCGGTTGAAGCAGAAACCAAGAACGTATTAAGCAACGCTAAGAAATAGTCATTCTCTGTAATAATATACTTATACTGTTCCAACGTAGGATTAGTCGAAATGTAGATAACCGTTACATCCTGAAAGTCGGGGAATATCTTGAATGAGTCTGCAATCTTTGAAATGTACGGATAAAGTATTACAAAACATACACCGACAAGAAGTACTAATCTGAATATCTTGTAAACAACATCCTTTACAAATTTCATAGAGAAATATTTTCCCTTGACTCTTTCCCAAAGAGGAGCTCTTTCAAAGTCCACACGGATCTTGTTTTTTGATTCTTTTTTAATTTTTGGTGCGTCCATTTTCTCCCCTCCTTAATCTCTCTTCTGATAGAATACGAATGCTTTCATAAGCAATGCCACAACAACTACAAGCAATGAGATAAATACAACGTATATCCACATCTCCGTTGTTCGGAGAGAGTTATCTGAGAAGAGCTTGTGAATTGTTTCACCGGTTGCAGGGTCTACGTATTCGTACATTGAGTTAATTGGGTTACTGTTACCTCCAATATTAATGAAGATATGATTAATAACCTTATTGCTTGATGCGGTAAATGCATCAATAAGAGTGTAAATAGAGTTTACAAGAATCATAGGGCTTATCATAGGAAGCGTTACCTTCCAGAATGTTTCCCATGCGCTTGCACCGTCTATCTGACAAGATTCATAAATTGCAGGGGAAATTGACTGAAGACCGGAAAGGAAGATAAGCATCTGTACGCCGGAACGGCTAACAACATTGAATATGTCGTTAACAAGTCCCATAGCGATTTCCATGAATCCGCCGCCAATCTGTACATTTGCAAACAAATTATTAAGGTCCATCATTGAAACGAAGGAGTTAGCACCCTCTGTAAGTGCACCTGTACCGTCATCAATACCGCCTGTAATAGCAGCCATTGTAAGCTGAGCATTCGTATCAATAGTATCAATAATACCTATTGAAAGAATTACAGGAAGGAAGAATATTGCACGGAAAGCTGCACGTCCTCTCATCTTCTGGTTAAGTATAATAGCCATAAAGAGTGAGAAGATAATGATTGCAGGAACCTGAATAAGAAGACTCTTAAAACCATTTACAAGTGAGTCAACAAAATACAAGTCGTCCTGAAACGCCCATTTAATGTTTCCAATGCCTACAAAATAGTATTCGATACCTGTAAGCTTAACCTCTACGGAATAAAATACTGCACGTAACGAGGAGAAAAGAATGGGACCATATACAAAAATCAATCCAATAACGAAGGGAAGGACAAGAAGCCATCCGGAAAGAGCCTTTCTCTTTGAAAGAGTAAGTCTCATTTTCTTTTTCGGGGCCATATGATACAAGACTGTACCGTCAGCACTTGTGGTTGTAAAATCTTTATTTTTAGCCATATATTTGTCCTCCTTTCTTATTTACTTGTGTATGTAACATATCCAAGAGCGGGTATGCTATATGTTTTGCCCTGATATTCAACCTTAACGCCAAAGTCTGCGTTATAGTTAAGGAAGAAGCCTTCACCGTTACTGTACTCAACTCTTACAACACGTGAGTTTTCAAGAGCGCCCTTAGTTTCATCGTTACGGTAAACATTGTATCTGCTTCCGCCTTCGGATGTGTTAATGAATTCATGCTCTGTAATGTAGCTGGTCTGCTTTGATGCCATAAGCGCATTGTACTCGTTGTACTTAGTTACAACATATTCAAACCAAAGAGCATAGTCTACTGAATAGTAATTTGCAAATTTCCAATTGAGCTTAAGATTTTCAACGTTATCGTAAGCCAAAGTGAAGTAAAGGTTTGCACCGCTTTCAAGCGTCTTAAGGAAGCTGTAATCAGCATCACCGTCCATATTGAGAGCTTCACCTGCAAATGTCTTGCTGCCGTGAAGAACGATTCCCAAGAAAGGAACAGCCTCTGATTCGTTAGTACGACGGCTACTATCAAGTGAAATGTCAAGAATGTAGTCTACATACTTATAAGAAAATGCGTTACCCTTCTTTGTAAGAAGCTTATAATCTGTGCTGCTTTCTTCCTTACCGGAAAGCTTACCGAGAAGCTGCTGTGTAAGTCTTAATGAGTCGGTTCTGAAAAGGAAGTTCTTCAAATTACCGTCTTTATCCTCAGTAGGATCAAAGTTGGAGTTAAGATCGGAGCCAAGAGTAGGTACTGCGATATTCTTCATATCGTACTTAATTGCCTGATCTGCAAATTTTTCGTAAGCGTAATCATATGCTCCCGCGGAAATTACAATACCGCCAATATATGAAAGCATCTGTAAAGCGGGGTCATATGTAAGCTTCATTGAGAATCTGTTATCAAGGGATTTTGAACCATATTTTCTGTATTTGATATTATCTGATCCAAAAATATATGTGGAGTAAACAAAATCAAAGTTAGGTGAAACCTCATATCCCTTTGCCTCAGCATCTGCAAGAAGCTCATTAAAGCCATCCTTTCCTCCTACGGAACGGATCCACTTGATCTTTGTGGGATATTTAGAGGAAAGTCCCTCGTTTGCAAAGCCGGTAAGGATAAAGTTAATAGGACCTACGCCGTCTTTAGCTGCTTTAACGGTTTCGCCGTTAATAACAGCTGTACCGCTTGTAAGCTCCTGCTGCATAATCATAACCTGCTCAAAGGTTGTAAGAGGCTTATTAACTGTTACGGGGAATGTAGCAATTTTTTCTTCAACCTTCATTGATCCGAGAACTTCAACAAAGAGCTTTGTCTTTTCATCAACGGAGGTTATTTTTTCAAGAGCGCCATTATCCATAAGATAATCTCTGTAGCACTCTGCCATTCCGATATAAGATGTATCAAATACGTCATTTGAGGTTACGTTCATAGCCTCTTTATCGCTAAGCATAATATATCTAACAGTACACTTTTCGGTGAAAATTGCATCTGTCTTCATATTAAGCTTACCTTCTGCACGAGTTGATGTTCCGGGGATAGTACGGGAGTCCTGTGTAGAAAGCTTGAATGAAGCGTATACGGAGTGAGACAAACGTCTGTGAGATGATGTTATAGATGCAACCGCATCTCCGCTTTCAATAATTGCAAAGAATCCTGATTTATAAGGAAGCTCGTTAAGCACCATACCAAATACAGGCATTGTCATCTGCTCTTCATTCTTAGGAGTAAGCTTATAGAAAGCGTTATCAGTTCCATAAAGGCTGAACGTAATATCGTTTGTAGAGCTCTGTCTTGCAACGTCTTCAAATCTTACAAGCGCGCCGCTTCCGTCAGGAATGAATATATAACCTGAATCTGTAATCTTTTTTTCAACATTGGGAACAGAGTTGTCTATTGTAACCTCTGCTGCATTAAGGTAGGGCAAAATGCAAAGGCTTTCAATAGCAAATGTTTCAACATCGGGATATTTCATTTCTCCGGCATCTACCTCTGCGGTAAAGCCTGTATCGGTAATCTTATAAACAAGGGGAATTGTCATTCTCGCTACGTTAGCTGTAGCCTCTTCGAAATTGATTACTGCATAATCCTGAAGCTTACGCTCTTCGGTATAACCGATGGCCTTAAGCATTGCTTCATTTGTCTTCTTTCTAGTAATCTGACCTACTACGTTATAGTAAATAGCCTCTGTTTCGATTCCGTAGTCACCGTATTTTTCAATCAAGTCATCTTTGTTGACAGAATCGGAAACCGGCTTTCTTTCACCGTTTTCATCAGGCTCTTTAAGAGTAACTGAAGCATATCTGTAGGATTTATAGAATGTGTTGATTTCCGAGTCTGTAAACAATCCTGATTCTCTTAATTCCTTAAGAATAGCCTGCATTTCGTTATAACCGATAGTATCAGGGAGACAGGGTACGGGGTTAAGCTCACCCAAGGTATAGATTACCTTAATTGTATCTGTGCCACTTATATCATATTCGTACTGAATGTTTTCATACTTAACGCAGTTGTTATATGAAAAATAAGTAGAAATATTTGTAGCACCTAACTGTCTGTAGTCAATTCTGAGCTGTGAGCCGTATTCGTCCTTTGTTCCTCTGTCTGTCATCATAATCTCACCGGTTGCCTTATTTTGGATAGCAACAGTGAGGGTCTTTTCATCAAAGAAAAACTGATACTTAGATGTAGAAGAGGTTTTGATTGCGGTCATCTTTTTAATTTTCGCAAGCTCACTCTTGTGTCTTGCGTCATCAGCTTCTTTAATTACCGCAAGTGTTTTTGTAGTAGTACTGCTTTCATCAGCGGCAGATATTACCAAAGTTCCAAGAGTGGATAAAATCATAATCACGGCAAGGATTATTGCTGTTATTCTCTTTTTCATTAGCTTTTCCTCCTTTACCTGAATGAAATTTCATCTACAATGGTTTCAACAAATCCTATCATCTTAGATGCAAGAGTTGTAAACAGCAATGCAATGAATACAATAAATATCATACCAACAAGTGTACAAAGTATCATTACAATGTTTTTACCTGTTGAGAAGTTATGAATGGTCTGCATACCAAAGACAAGAAGGAATGCCATCCATACATATGCGAGTGTTATAAGCATTGTAGCGATCTGCGCTTCGTCACCTACCAAGAAGTTTGTAAGAATTGTAGAAACAATTACAAAGAGAGGTACGGGGAACAATGCGTATGAAGACGCCATGAAAATATGCTTCATATTGCCTTCGCCGTCGAACAATGTAGTGAAGCACCAGTTACCGATCACCCAAAGAAGAAGCGGAACGATAATAGATGTTGCTGTCATAAAGATTGAGTTTGAACCACCCTGAGGATTCTTGTAGAAGCCTGTACCAATAGACTGGTAATAGAATGCAAGCACAGTAAGTACAACGTAAATAAGTGACGCTCTTACTGAACCTCTCTGCTCATGCTTCAAATCCCAGTAACCGTCAAAGGGATGGAAAATAATGTGCATACCGTAACAGAGCTCCTCCTTAAGAGTTCTTCTGCCGGATTTAAACGTTGCATTTTTGTTTACCTTTCCTACCCAGCCAAAAATCTTGCCGAGGATAATAAACAATACTACGATAAGGAAGATTACAGGTACGAACCATACCTCCATAACGGTCTTACGAACCTCTTTAAAGGTGGTAGCATAGTTTTCTGTATCGAATGCTGTTTCAAAATATTCGATAGCCTCTGAATATTTACCGTTTCTGTGAAGAGCCTTACCGATAGCTACATACGCTGTATCAAAGTTGTTGTTTCTTGCAAGTACCTCTTCCCACTTTTCAATAGCAAGATCATACTCACTGGAGTTCTGAAGGCTTATAGCCTCATCAAGAAGGTCACCGTATTCTGTTCTGCGGTATACTGTAAACGCATTCTTGTTAATATCAAGAACCAAGATCTTTGTGCCCTGATATGTCAAGGACTGAGCAAACTTGAACGTAAGGTTACCGAGCTGGTCACCAACGTCACCGAAAATGTGAAGAAGGTTACCGTCGTTATCGTATGTATATACCTTACATCTGTTGATATCAATGATTGACCATGTTCCGTTAGGACCGCTTGAAATATCTCTTATCTGTGAGGGTCCTGCGGGAATGCTTGTAGAGGACTGAAGCTCCTTTGTAATTATATCAACCTCACCGGCAGGAAGGAAGAAGCCGTTACGCTTCATAATATCCTTACCCTTAGCGTTAAGAAGTCTTGTAGGTGAATATGTACCATCCTTGGATGTAATGGCAGCAATCTGATTCTGCTCTTCTTCCTTGTTAAAGATACATGTACCGTAAACGAACTCATTTGATGTCTGGTCGATATCAAGGTTTACGAATGTTGTAGCAATATTTGACTGAAGCTCTTTAGCCTTAGGGCTCAAGAGAGCAAGAAGTGCCTCTGCTGCGGTTACTGTTACCTTAGGTGCGCCTATAAAGTTAATAAGCTTACCATCAATGGTCATAACCATGATACCTTCTGTTCTGTCGTTAGCAGCAACGTAGAGTCGACCGTATTTATCAACTACGCAGCTTACAGGAGAATAGTTTGTATCTACGAGAAGTGTTGACTTGGGTTTGTTGATTTCGCGAATAAGCTCACCATTATCCTGATTGAAAACCAAGATTCTTGAGTTAGCTGTATCACATACGTAAAGTCCTCTGTAAGCACCTGAATCAACTACAAATGTGCTTGAGGGCTTATTAAATGTATCATCTACTCCACTTGCATTAACAAAATCCTTGATTATGTACTTAAGTCTGTATTCATCGTTAAGCACCACGATTCTGTTATTGCCGTTATCAGTAATATATACGTTGCCATCAGCATCTGCCTCAACGTCTGTGGGGCTTACAAGGGGAACATCAAGTCCGCCTGCAAGCTCGCCGATATATGCAGAGTCTACAAGAATGTCCGGAACGTATGCGTGAGGTGACGGTACTGAAAATCCGTCAATATCATATGTGTAGGATTCGTAAGGCACGATAGCTGATATTACCATAGGGAATACCATGAGGAGCATCATTACGAATACTAATATTTTTGTTATTTTCTTCATAAATCCTCCTTAATCCTTCATACCACTGGATCCCATTGTTTCAATGATATTACTCTGTGAAATTACAAATACGAGAATAGGAACAATCATCATAATAACTGTACCTGCCGCAGATGCGCCTGCACGAGCAATACCACCTGATGTGATCTGACCAATTGCGTAGTTAAGTGTTTTAAGCTCTTCACTGTAAATGTATACGGAAGCGCCTGCATTCCAAAGTCCCTGGAATGAATAAATGATAAGTGTAAGCCAAGCGGGCTTAACCATAGGCATCGCGATTACCCAGAATGTCTTAAGCTCGCTACATCCGTCAAGACGTGCGCTCTCAAGAACTGTATCGGTAATAGATGAATCCATAAACTGCTTCATAAGGTAGAGACCAAGTGTTGAACCCCATGCAGGAATGATGATTGCAAGGTGGTTGTCAAGCAAACCTAATGTAGAAAGTGTAAGGAAGTTCGCGATAGCTGTAACTGTTGAAGTAAACATAAGGGATGATCTTATGGTCTTAAAGATTCCGTTTCTTCCGGGGAAAGGAATCTTAGAAAGTGCATACGCTGCAAGTGAGGAGAAGAAAAGGTTTCCGAATACACCCGCTGCCGTAATGAACACTGTGTTGAAAATATATCTGGAGAAAGGTACCCAGGATTCACCAAGGAGCTTAAACAAGCTTCCGAAGTTGCCGAATGTGGGCTTCTGTACCCAGAATCTTGGGGGGAAGATGAATAACTCATCAAGTGGCTTAAGTGACTGCATGATGACATATACCATAGGCAGGAACATAAAGAAGCCCATGATAGCGAGGAACGTAAAGATTCCCGCGTCGCCACCAACCGAACGGTTAAGGACAACTTGATGATTTCTAATTCTCATTTTTTGCACTTTTTGCATATTATTGTCCTACCTTCGAAATTAATTTCTGTACCAGCATATTTGCGCCAATCATGATAAAGAAGAGGATAGTTGCAATAGCAGATGCATAACCAACCTCCCATCTTGTTCCACCATAGTCGTCAAGACAGTGCATAATGGTGTGACAAGAGTAGTTAACTGACGGGAATCCGCAAAGAGCGGTAACTACTGCGCCGAAACCGAATGAGCCTGTGATAGCCATAACCGCACCGAAGAGCAACTGCGGCTTCATCTGAGGAAGCGTAATGTACCAAAGCTCCTGCCATCTGTTCTTGATACCGTCAACCGAAGCGGCCTCAAACAAGCTCTTATCCATGGTCTGAAGACCTGCGATAAATGAAAGGAACGATGTACCGAGTGACATCCACAGAGCAACTACGATACAGAGAGTCATAGCATAATTTTCATCATGGAACCAAAGTATAGGTTCGTTGATAAGTCCGAGATCCAAGAGTGTACCGTTTACCCAACCGTTAGCGTCATCATGGAAAAGAGTCTGCCATACGAGGTAAGCGTTACCACCAAAGGACGGAGCGTAGAATACAAGAGTTACAAGAGCTCTGATCTTAGGAGCAAGCTCGTTAATGAACCATGCTACAAGGAATGAGAGTATGTAAGAAACAGGACCTGTAACCATTGCGAATACGAGAGTGTTTTTACATGCCTGAAGGAATATGTCATCGTCGAAGAACAATCTTGTATAGTTGCTTATACCAACGAACATATCGGCCTTGAATTCAAGCATATTAAATGATGTAAAGCTGAGCGCAAATGAAAGTAGTACGGGGAACAATGTAAACAAAGTAAATACGAGCATAAAGGGCGCTACCATAAAATAGCCTACTTTATTTCTCTTCATTTCCTTAATTGTCCACTGAGCCATAGTCATATCCTTACGAGCTGTTACAACCTTCTTTGCCTTTGCATTGGCAGAGGAGGCTGTATCGGGCTCGTCAGCTACAACTGCGGCGTCGGTACTATTCACATTTAGATCTGATGCCAACGCTACAGGCTCCAGAGACGTTTCAAAATAGACCTTTTTGAATTCATCCTTGGAGATTTTGCGTACGTTGACAGCTTTTTTATTATTATCTTGATTTGCCATCTAAATTATCTCCTTAAACAGTATTTCCGACTTGTGTGATCTGTCATATGACTATTAGCGATTATTTCAAATAATCTCTGTAGGATTTTACGGTTATCTTCTTTGAGTTAGCCCACTCGAATTGCTCTAAGGTGTCATAACCCAACTCTTCGATGTAGTCCATTGTAACGTAGTTGAACTCATTACGCTTTCTTGTAAGCTCCTTGTTAATTGTATTAACATAGCTCAACATAGCGTCTGCAGGATCCACTCCGTTGTTATATGCAGCAAGAAACGCGAAATCTATATATCTCTGGAGATAATAGCTTCCGGGATGGCTGGGAACGCCCTTAAGATTCTGCATCTGTGCGCTTATGTTCGCAGCCTCTTCGTTTGTCCAAGGAAGCTCGTAAATAGCTTCAATGTTAGCGATCAAAGGTCTTGCGGAAATACCCATAAGAGCAACGATTTCGTTAGAGTATTCAGCCTGATAATCTTTGTCTGTATACCACTTCATAAACTCCCAAGCATTAGAAGGATTATCGCATCCTCTAAGCATCAAGCATCCGGAAACGCCTGCGTTGGAAGTGTTGTTGATTTCTACAATGTTACCATTGTCATCGGTGTAAGCGTAACCGGGAAGCGGAACGAAGCCCCAAAGACCTGAAATTTCCGTTGCGAATACTTCAAGCTGGTTACACATACCGTAGGATGCAATACCGATAGGCATTTCACCTGTTCTGAAACGGTTAGCAAAGTCGTACTGATAAGGCAATGAGTACTGTGTAAACATATTACAGAGCTTTGTAAATGCCTTAAGAACGCCTGTGTTATCAAAGTTGATTTCCATACCGCCGTTATCGTATACAACATTGTTACTCTGGTGAATAAACGTGTAAATATCCTTCTGGATACCGATTTCCATGTTGTTATACTGAAGTACGGGGATCATAGCAAGAAGATCGTCCCATGTTTTGGGAATTTCAAGACCGAGGTCTGAAAGGATATCCTTGCGATAGAACATCATTGAAAAGTCCATCTTGTCGGGAAGACCGTAAAGGATCTCTTCCTTAAGATATGTATCAGTGTCTTCATCATGTGTGTAGCTGTAAAGTGTCAAAGGCTCAACAGCTGCTGCAGGGAATCTGCTGAGAACATCGGGATCCTGCTTAACAAATTCGTTAAGAGGCATTGCCGCTCCACGGATAGCATAGTCAATAATTGACGTGCTGCCTTCGTACAAGGATACGTCAGGACCAACTCCCGCAAGAACTGAGGGAAGAAGTGTTCCGGAAGCTACAAGCTTGATGTTCGCATTTATGCCTGTCTTAGGTGTAAACTCGTTTTCAATGAGGGTTCTTACGATCTGTGCCTGGTCACGACCTGTTGTATTTGCAACTGTTGTGATCCAAACCTCTACAGGCTCTCCGCCAACCTTGTCGGAATCGCCAAGTGCATTGTAATCTACTATAAAGCTATAAAAGAAAAGCTTAATCTCATACCAAAGTGACTGGAAGAAGTTACCTTCGCTCTTAGGTGCTTCCTCACTGGGACTCTGTACCTGTATATAGTCAACCTGAAGGGGCTGAGTTTTAGCTGTATTTACCCATGTTCCGAGGTTACCGATCTGAGACTTAAGTGTTTCAAGATTTTTAGCAATTTCAGTTTCGTCGCTTGCCATCTTGTGGAGAAGATTGAAGATCTGCTCAAGTGTAGCTGTCTGCTGACCCTTAAGTCCTGTCTTCTCGGTAAGGTAGTTGTACACTCCCTTAAGTCTGATTGATTCCTCAAGCAAAGATGTAATTACGTCGGGCATTACTCTTGAGAAGCCGTATGTACGGTCTTCGTCAGGTGTACTACCTGTAAGCTTGAGTATTTCAAGATAGCAGTTATTGATTACTGTAAGTGATTCACTAACCTGCTCTATCTGCTGTCCCATATCGCCGAGAACAACCTCAAGTCTTATGACGTGCTTGCCCTCAGAAAGATAGAATTGATAATCCGTGTCGCCGTTACCGAGATTTCTTACCTCCCAGTCCTCGCTGAAATTGAAGTTACAGTAATTTGCTTCTTCGAAAGGAACCGAGCCGTCAATATAAACTCTTCTTGACACGAACATACCGCTGAGCAAGTTCTGCTTATAACGAACAGGAATGTTGTAATAACCTGCCGCTCCCTTTGGAACCTCAACAACGTATTCAACCCACTCGCCTACATTCTGCCACTGTGTACCGCCTATAGTGTTGTACTTTGTAACCTTAGCAGACTGTTCACCTGTAAGTCCGCTTGTGATACAGGAAGTTCTGTCATAAACGGGGTATACGGTAACGTGGGATACATTCACAGGATTCTCAGCCTCTACTTTACCGATTACGCCATTAGCGTTATCAGTATAAAGCTTACGGTATTCCTCATATGAAATATTGTCCTCTGCGGGAACGAGCTTAATGGACTTGATTACAACAGACTCTCTTGAGCCCTCAAGAGTTATAGTGTTCTTTCCCGCCTTGAAATAGAACTGGAAAGGATCGTTGTAATATCCGTTAGCATCTGAAATTGCGTACGTTGTCCACTTAGGATCAGCTGACATACCGGGACGAATATCATTTCCTCTTTCATCACTGTCTTCTTTTCCGTCATGCTTAAATGATTCCTTACCGTTTTCAATAACGTAGTCGTACTTCCATGTTTTAGTAAGAATTACGGAACGAGCGCCGGAAAAGGGAACTTCTCCGTTAAGATAAAAGGCTCTTTCAATTGAAGTTTTCTTACCGCCGTCGTTCTGGCAGTACTCGATTTCAATAGTGTAAAGAGCGTTGGACGGGACGTCGAAGGTCCAGCTTACTTTTCCTACTTCGGGAATGAGTAATGCATCGTCAACACCGTAATGGCCGTCTTTTTCAGTAACAGCCGCCGTAGTGTTGTCCTTGTCATAGTTGAGAGCGGGAATTACTATCGTTCCCTCACCCTTCTTGACATTCGCATACTTTGCATAGTACTTTGAGTAGGATATTGCGTTAAGGATATCGGTAACGTCATCAATCGATGTCGTTCCACCCTTATTCCCACTGGTACCAGCGGAAGCAGCGGATACTGCCGTTATCATTGTACCGACGAGCATAACGATACAAAGGAATAACGCCAGCGCTTTTCTTGCTTTTGCTTTCATAAGAATTCCTCCATTTTGCAAGTAATATCCCGCCGGTTGGGCGGGATCGGATATATGTGATTATGCACAAATATAACCTTTTGTGAATCCATTTTATCATAAATCATGTCCAAAGTCAAGAACGCTTTTTCTATATTAATTATAAGTAGGAAAAAAAATTTCGCAATCATTGGACATACAGGCCCTATTTATGAATAAATTGTTAACTTACCCTGCAGCATTCCTTTGAGTGAAAAGGATTTCTTGTCGAAAAAGTCCTTGATTTACAGTCATTTATTTCTTGTCAAGCCGTTTGATGATAAATTTTTATAAATTTTTTTATTTTTTCACGTTGTGCAACATGCACAATTTACGGTTCGATTTTTTGACATAAAAAAAATATGTAGATTTTTTGACGGTTGCGTGAAAATAAACTTAAATTTAATATTTTTGAAATACTATCTTGACAATTCAACCTTAATATTTTATAATAAAAAGGAGCAAAACACACAAACATTCCCAGTTTTGCCGGAAAGGCTGAATTTATGTATTATTTGGGTATTGACCTTGGCGGAACTAACATCGCCGCAGGCATCGTAAACGAAAAGTATGAGATCATCTCAAAGGGTAGTGTTCCGACCCTTGCAAATCGAGACGGTAAGCTTATCATCAAGGATATGGCAGAACTTTGTAAAAAGCTGATTGCAAATGCGGGACTTACTTTAAAGGATTTCGCATATGCGGGTATTGCTACACCCGGTACTGCTGATTCCGATACGGGAGTTGTTGTGTATGCAAACAATCTTCCTTTTAACAATTTCCCTATCGCCGACCTTTTAAAGGAATATTTGGGAATTGAAAAGGTATATATAGAAAACGACGCCAATGCAGCTGCAAAGGCAGAAGCTATTGTAGGCGCAGCCAAAGGCGCAAAATATTCTGTAATGATAACACTTGGTACAGGTCTTGGCGGTGGCATCGTTCTTGACGGCAAGGTATACTCCGGATTCAATCACGCAGGAGCAGAGCTTGGTCACGTTGTAATTCAAAAGGGTGGTAAGCAGTGCACATGCGGAAGAAAGGGCTGTTGGGAAACATACAGCTCCGCAACAGGTCTTGTTAACATGACAAAGGAGCACCTTATCAAAGCAAGAGAAAACGGCGAGAAATCTATTATTGAAGATATGATAAACGGAGATCTCAATGCCGTTAATGCAAGAGTTGCGTTTGCAGCTATGAAGCAGGGTGACAAGGTTGGCGCCGAAATAGTTGATGAATACATTGATTATCTCGCATCAGGCGTTGCAACAATGATAAATATCTTCCAGCCCAACGTTCTTTCCATCGGTGGCGGAGTATGTAACGAAAAGGATTATCTTCTGAAGCCCCTTTGCGAAAAGGTAAGAAAGGAAACCTACGGAAACGGCGAAAGCGCAGCAACACAGATCAAGATCGCTGAGCTTGGTAACGATGCAGGCATTCTCGGTGCTGCCGTTCTCGGTATTTGATGCGTAAATTACATATTCGTTTATAAATTACAAAAGAGGAACAAGCTTAATAGGTTTGTTCCTCTTCTGATTTATACGCAATAAAATCTGAATTTGAAGTTAAAAATACGGAAAAAGGAGGTACGTATATGAATTTTAACGACAAAATAAGTATTTTGCACGGTGTTGGAGCAACGTACGAAAAACGGTTCAACGAAAACGGAATATGCACGTTAGGCGACCTTCTTTATTACTTTCCGAGAGCATACCAAAACAGAGGTGACGTTTTTAAAATTTCCGACACTCCCTTTGACCTTTACCCTCATTCATATATTTTGACCGTAGGAAGCGAGCCTAAGGTTGCAATGATAAAACGAGGGATGACGCTTCTTAAATTCAAGGCGTTTGACGAAAGTGGAAGCGTAAATATAACTTATTTCAACCAGAATTACCTTAAGGACGTATTTAAAATAGGATCTACGTTCAGATTTTTCGGAAAGCTGTCAAGAGACAAAAAAACTCCTTCCATGACCTCCCCCGCATACGAACCTATACTTCCGAAAAAAAGCCTTCCTCCCTTAGTTCCGGTTTATCCTCTTTTTAACGGTATAAATCAAAAGCTTATAAGTAAACTGATTTCCGAGGTTACGGATAATATTGATTCCATATCAAAAGAATTTCTTCCGGAAAGCATCCTTAACAGAATGAATCTCTGTTCTCTTCCCTTTGCCTTGAAAAATATCCACACTCCCCCCGACGAAAACACGCTGAATGCTGCTATACGGCGTCTTTCATTTGATGAGCTTTTTTTGTTTGCCACATCGGTTTCCATGATAAAAAGCTCGGCAAACGTATTTGAAGCTCCAAAAATGTCAGATACAGATATTTCAAAATATCTCAATATGCTTCCGTATGAGCTCACCGATGCTCAGGCGAGAGCAATCGGCGAAATACTTACCGATCTTTCCGGCAGTGAGGGTGAATACGTCAAAGCGATGAATCGAATCGTTGTCGGTGACGTTGGCAGCGGAAAAACCGTTTGCGCTGCTATTGCTGCCTACACTGTATGTAAAAACGGTTATCAAGCTGCTATGATGGTGCCTACGGAAATCCTTGCGGTACAGCATTACAACTCTATGAAAGAGGATTTTCACCGTCTCGGATACACGTGTGAGCTTCTTACGGGCTCCACTCCGGCAAAAGAAAAGCGTTGCATTCTGGAAAAGCTGAAGCGGGGAGAAATCGATTTTGTAATCGGCACTCACGCTCTTATACAGGATACTGTGGAATTTTCAAAGTTAGGCCTTGTCATCACCGATGAGCAGCACAGATTCGGAGTACGGCAAAGAGCCCGTCTCGCTCAAAAAAGCAAAAATGCCCATGTTCTTGTAATGAGTGCAACACCCATTCCAAGAACCCTGTCCCTTATGATCTACGGTGACCTGGATATCTCACTTATTGATATGATGCCTCCGGGCAGAAAACGTGTTGACACCTTTGTCGTGGATGAAAGCTACCGTGACAGACTTAATTCTTTCATTCGCAAGCAAGTCAATGAGGGGCATCAAGTATACATCGTTTGTCCATCTGTCGAGGAAAAGAGCGAGGACGTCCTTGATTTCTTCGATTACAATCCATTCATAATACACGACAACGAATGCGATGGGACACAATTAAAGGCTGCTGTTCCCTACGCAAAGGAGCTAAAGGAAAGCATTTTTCCTGATTTAAGCGTAGAATTTATTCACGGGAAGCTTAAAGGCAAGGAAAAGGATAAAATTATGATGGATTTCTCCGAGGGCAAAATTGACGTTCTGGTTTCCACAACTGTTATTGAGGTTGGCGTAAACGTGCCCAACGCAACCCTTATGATAGTAGAAAACGCCGAACGCTTCGGTCTGTCTCAGCTTCATCAGTTAAGAGGACGGGTAGGCAGAGGCTCCGATAAATCGTACTGTATTTTAGTTTCATCGTCAAAGGGTGAAAAATCCCGTGAGCGTCTTGATATAATGCATACTGTATACGACGGATACACCATTGCGGAACGTGACCTGAGGATGCGAGGTCCGGGTGACTTTTTCTCTCAGGACCCTTCTATACGTCAGTCCGGACAAATGAACTTTTCTCTTGCAAGCTCCTGCACAGACACAGATCTTCTCCTCTCCGCATTTGAATGCGCACGTGAGATCTTAAACGACGACAGATATCTTATAAAAGAAGAAAACATTCTTCTGAGAGAAAGACTTAATATCAGCCTACGCTCAAATTTAAAAACAATAAACTAAAAATCATATACTCCATTATAAAAACATAAAAAGCAGGTATAAGGATCGTCATCCTTATACCTGCTGTTTTTTAACCGTGAAAGAGCTTTTTGGTCTGATAAACAGGCTCACAAGTCACATTTATTCCAAGCTTTCTGAAGGTTGCTGTGTCAACCGGAGAAAGAATAACGGATGAGTGAAGCTCTGCCCCCTTAAGAAGCTTAAGAGCTTCCATAGCTCTCTTTGCCACATCACTGCTTGCCGCTGTGATGGCTAAAGCCACAAGCACCTCGTCAGTATGCAATCTTGGATTATGGTTGCCGAGATTCTCCACCTTGAGCTTTTGAACCGGCTCAAGAATTTCATGAGAAATAATGTTCATTTCATCATCTATTCCCGCAATTTCCTTAACTGCGTTGATAAGCACCGCACTTGATGCGCCGAGAAGCGCAGACGTCTTACCTGTTACGACTCTTCCGTCATAAAGCTCAATTGCAGCAGCGGGAGCTCCCGTTGCTTCAGCTTTATCCAGAGCCGCCTGTATGCATTTACGCTCCTTTATATCTATACCCATTTGCTTTATGAGTATCTTTATCTTGTTTATTTCAACATCACAGTTATTTCCCTTACGAGCATTACAAAGGGCATTGTAATATCTTCTTATGATCTCGCCTCTTGCCGCAGCTCTTACGTTTTCATCATCGAAAATGCAGTCTCCAGCCATATTCACTCCCATATCCGTAGGAGACTTATATGGGCATTCACCCATTATGCCCTCAAGCATAGCGTGAAGAACAGGAAATATTTCCACGTCTCTGTTATAATTTACGGTAGTTTTACCATAAGCCTCAAGATGGAATGGGTCTATCATATTTATATCGTTCAAGTCGGCTGTTGCCGCCTCGTAGGCTACGTTAACAGGGTGATTCAAAGGAAGATTCCATATAGGGAAGGTTTCAAACTTTGCATATCCTGCCTTGATTCCCATTTTATGCTCATGATAAATCTGTGAAAGACAAGTTGCCATTTTACCGCTACCGGGTCCGGGAGCAGTTACGACAACGAGCGAACGGGACGTTTCGATATATTCGTTTTTTCCATAGCCCTCGTCACTTACAATGCTGTCAATATCGTAAGGATAGTTTTTAATAGCGTAATGCTTATATACCTTAATACCCAGCGACTGAAGCTTTGAAATAAAGGCTTCAACAGGTGCGGATGCCTCGTATCTCGTCATAACAACACTGCCCACAAATAAGCCGAAGCCGCGGAACGCATCAATAAGTCTTAAAACATCGAGATCATACGTAATTCCAAGATCGCCTCTTACCTTATTCTTTTCAATATCCGTAGCATTGATAACGATAATAATTTCCGCCTGATCCTTAAGCTCTGCAAGCATTCTGATCTTGCTGTCGGGAGCAAAGCCCGGAAGCACTCTCGAAGCGTGGAAATCATCGAAAAGCTTGCCACCGAATTCAAGATACAGCTTACCGCCGAACTTAGCAATTCTTTCCTTGATCTGCTCCGACTGCTTTTTTAAATATTTATCATTGTCAAAACCTATTTTATACATTGTATGCCCCTTTGATCTTACACGAAATAGTAAAACCGTATCCCCATCAAAGGAATACAGTTAATGATAATATATCAACAGATAATAGTATATCATACAAGAAACGAAATGTCAAATAAAATACTAACTTTTTGTTTATATTTTTTGTTATATGCATCTATCTGATAATGTTGACTTTTTGAATTGCAATCTCTTGACTAATCAAATATGTTCTGCTAAAATATAAAAAAAGGAAAGGAGGAGGCCTATGGAAAAGATGGTTTTACGTATAGGTGGAATGAGCTGCTCTGCATGCTCGAGCGGACTTGAAAAATACTTGAACAAGCAAAACGGAATAATAAGCGCATCAGTAAATCTCGTAATGGCAAGTGCCACGATAGAATACGACGGCTCCATACTTTCATACGGCAGCATTTCGGATTTCATTTCCGAAGCCGGCTTTGAATGTATAGGAGAATACGACAAAACCGAAGATAATGACACATCCCTTTCAAAAAAACAGTTTGCCATTTTTTCTGTATTTGCTGTTTTTGTGCTTTTCCTATCTATGGGACACATGCTGGGGGTTCGTATTCCGTACGTAAGCTCTAATGCAACGGTATTTTACGCTGCATCCTTTGTTCTCTCCGTCCCGTTCCTTTATTATGGATACGATATTTTAAAAAGCGGTGTTAAAAACGCAATCCACATCACTCCAAATATGGATTCCTTAGTCACCCTCGGCGTATTCTCCGCTTTTCTATACAGCGTAGCTGTTTCACTTCTGTTTGTTTTTGGAAAAACAGACACTCCCCCCGATGTTTACTTTGAATCCGTGGCTGCGGTAATCTATTTTGTAAAGCTCGGAAAGCTTATAGACAAAAAAAGTAAGGCTAAAACAAAAAAGGCTATTTCAGCTTTGGTTCAAATCACACCTGCCTTTGCCTTCATAAAAACCGAACATGGTGAAAAACGTGTTTCGATAGACGAAATAACGGAAAATGATATTTTAGCCTGTCATCCAGGTGAAAAGATAGCGGCTGACGGAGAAATAGTAATCGGCTCCGCCCACGTAGACGAAGCTTTTATAACCGGAGAAAGCAAGCCGTCGTTAAAAAAGCCCGGAGATATGGTTCTCGCAGGCTCGATCAACACTAACGGATATATAGAGATTCGTGCAAAAAAGGTAGGAAAAAACTCTACCGTATCTGAAATTGTGCGTCTTGTTCTCGAGTCCTCAAGTACAAAGCCGCCCATTGCAAGGGCAGCTGATAAAATATGTCTTTTCTTTGTCCCGACGGTTGCCATAATCGCTATTCTGACGTTTATAATCCAGCTTGCCTCGGGCTTGGGGCTCTCATCATCTGTTCACGGATTTATAACAGTTCTGGTAGTAGCCTGTCCGTGTTCCCTCGGCCTTGCAACACCTCTTGCAACAGTAATAAGCGAAGGAGAGCTTGCTGCCGATGGAATTCTTATAAAAAAGAGTGAAATCCTTGAAAATGCTCAGAAGCTTAACACAGTGATTTTTGATAAAACAGGCACCCTTACCTATGGAAAAATGAGCATTGCTCATTCATTCACAAATACAGACGATACTAATGAATTAATGAAAAAGGCGTGTTCCATAGAGCAAAAATCATCTCATCCCATAGCATATGCATTCAAGGATTATGCTTCTAAAAATTGTATTTCCATGCAGGACGTGTCTGATTTCACCGTTCTTGAGGGGTACGGAATCGCAGCCTCATACAAGGGAGTCCCCCTTCATATGGTGAACGGAAAATATCTTTTGGAAAACAATATAAAAAATCCGTTTTCAAAAGAGGAGACAACCCTTTCATCAAAAGGCGAAAGCATTGTATATTTCATTGAAAACGGCCACGTGCTGGCACTTTTTGGCATAAGTGACGTAATAAAAGAGGATGCGCCAAAGGAAATCACAGCCCTCAATGATGCCGGAATAGAAACAATAATGCTGACAGGAGATAATGAAAAAACAGCGAATCATGTGGCAAATGAATTAGGCATAGACACTGTTATTGCGGGGGTCATGCCCAAGGATAAGGTAGATACTGTTATCAGGCTCAGAAACAGCGGAAGAATATTAGCTATGGTCGGTGACGGAATAAACGATGCTGCCGCCCTTGCCTCTGCCGATATAAGTATAAGTATGCACGGAGCCACCGACATCGCAATGGATTGCGCCGACGTTATTTTTACAAGGCCTACGATAAATGGAATCTCCAAGCTGATTGACACAAGCAAAAAAACCATGAGGATCATCAAGGAAAATCTTTTCCTTGCTTTTCTGTACAATTCATTTATGATACCCATAGCTGCAGGCGTGCTTATTCCTTTCGGAATTACAATAAATCCTATGATAGCTGCCTTTGCTATGATACTGAGCAGTATTTCAGTATCCTTAAACTCACTGCGACTTACAAGAAGGAGAAAACAAAAATGATTTTCAAAAAATACGAACAAAAGCTTACTGTTGACGGTATGCACTGTCAAAAATGCGTTGCACGTATAACAGAGGCACTAAGAAAAACAGAAAACGTAAAAAAGGTCAGTGTCGACCTTGATGCAAAAACAGTTACAGTTATTTCAAAGTCTGAAATTAAAAACGACATTTTAAAATCTGCTATCGAAAAGCTCGGCTTCTCTGTTCTTTAATATAAAGTCACACAAATTTTAGTGCTTTTTCACAAAAATTTAGATTTTTTTAAGATTTTTATATTTATTTTTATCAAAATGTATGCTACAATAGTATTACAAAGAGAGATCTTTGAATAATCAGAAGAGGTGAACAGTATGAAGATGAATTTTGTAGGACGCCATATGAAGGTATTTGACGTTGTTAAGGAAATGGCTGAAAAAAAGCTTTCCAAATTCAACAGATTTTTCCACGATGATGCTGAAATGGAAATAACCTTCTCAATGCCTAAAAATGCGGAAAAGGTGGAAATCACCATCTACACCGATGGCACGACGCTCCGTGCAGAAGAAAGCTCAGACACATTCGCCAACGCTATCGACAAGGCTATAGACGCACTTGAAAGACAGATAAGAAAGAACAAAACAAGACTTCAGAAGAAGATCAAGGAGGAGGGCTTCGAGATAGCCGAAAACGATTTCCCAGACATTGAGGAAGAGGACCTCACCGCAAATATCCGAGTTAAGACGTTTTCCTTTAAGCCTATGTCAGTTGAGGAAGCTATACTTCAAATGGAGCTTATCGGTCATTCCTTCTACGTATTCAAGGACGCTGACAGCCTTGAAACCTGTGTGGTATACAAGAGAAACGCAGGCGGATACGGAATAATCGTTCCGGAAATAGAATAACAAAATTAAAAAAAGATGGGATATCCCATCTTTTTTTATTCAGCGAATGTCTTCTATTACCTTTTCGGGAGGGTTATCAAGAACCTCGGGATTCTTATAAATGCCTCTGATAACCTTCATCGCAGAAGCGTAATAATATCCGTCGCAAATTCTTTCATCAAGGTTGTAGGTTATATCAACGTAGCTGTGCTTGTACACACTGCCATCCGCCCTGACCTTGAATTCCCTTTGCTTTGAGCCAAAGGCAATAAATACGGGTACAGTACCAAAATCATACAAATGATGCACAATAGGAGGAATACCAAGCGAACCCATAGACGTTATAAACAGAGAGCCGTGGAAAGGACTGAGCTTTGTAAGCCATCTCGGCAAAAGTCCCAGATAATCAAAAAATCTTATAGCTCTGATAGTCCAGCGAAGAAGTATACCGGGAATGAAATTCAAAACCTTAGCAAGCTTATCAAAGCCGCTGTTAGGATGATTTCTGTATCCCTCGATCTTCTCATTAAAAGCGTTGTAAACGTCCTCAATCGTGGATGCGGGATCGAGAATTACCTTGATAACCGTATCGGGGGATTCAAGTGACATTTCCTTTTTAACGACAAGAGCTACCTCTACCTTTTTACGTGTATAGATCTTCTGTCCGCGGATAAATCTGTTAATAGCGGGGCGTTGTGAGCAGGCACGGCAATATGCAGCGATAATAACGTGCATAAGCGTAAGATTGGTAAGACCCTCTTCCTGCTTCTTCCTTATATACTTATCTATCTTTTCCATACTGATAGAATCGAATATAAAGTTCTGTGAGGTGTTACGGGTCTCCATAATGTAGGGAATAAGACGGTTATACGGAGCAATTTTCCTTACTCTGCGGAACTTGTCCTTTTCACGGAGCTTTCTTTCCTTCTTTTTCCTTTTTAATTCCTGCTTCTCTTCTTTCCTCTTAGCCTTTATTTGCTTTTTTGTCAGGGGGGCTTCTTCTGTACTCGCTTCAAGAACTACTTTTTCTTCGTTCATACTGAAACCTCTCTTTCTTTTTCTCCGTATGTTTATTTTACCACAGAAAATTGATTTTTCAAGGTGTATTTTAAAATTTAATCCTCCGTTTTCGAAAAAACAGTCAAGGGAGTGTTAATATTGTTGATTTTTCATATTAATTATGATAATATTAAATAAAGAAGATATAAGGAGGCTTATATGGATATTAAGGAAATTTTATCAAAGGTGGATCATACTCTTTTAAAGCAGGACTGTACGGATACGGAAATTTTTTCTCTTTGCGATGATGCAATAAAATATAATACCGCTTCCGTTTGTATTCCCGGAGCCTTTGTAAAGGCGGCTAAGGAGTATGTTAACGGTAAAATGACGATATGTACGGTTATTGGATTTCCAAACGGATACTCATCTAAAGAGGTTAAGTGCTTTGAGGCTAAGCAGTATATAGACGATGGAGCTGACGAAATTGATACCGTTATTAATATTTGCGACCTTAAAGACAAAAAATACGATAAAATTCTTGACGAGCTTACTTCTCTTAAAAAGGTGTGCGGAGATAAAATACTTAAGGTAATTATCGAATGCTGTCTTCTTACGGAAGAAGAAAAAATAATTATGTGCGATATCGTGTCTAAATCAGGCGCGGATTTTATAAAAACATCAACAGGCTTTTCTAAATGGGGAGCAACATTTGATGACATTAAGCTTTTCGCCGAGAACGTTAGTGAAAACGTGAAAATCAAGGCGGCGGGCGGAATTTCATCCATAGAGGATGCAGAGGAATTTATACGCCTCGGTGCTTCCCGACTCGGAACAAGCAGAATAATAAAAATAGTAAAGGAGAATAGCAATGACAAATTATCCAACTCCTCATATTAATGCAAAGCCCGAGGATTTTGCAAAGACAGTATTAATGCCGGGGGATCCGCTCCGTGCTAAATTTATGGCAGAAACATACCTTGAAAATCCCGTTCTGGTAAACTCTGTTAGAGGAATAAACGGATATACGGGTATGTACAAGGGTAAAAAAATAAGCATAATGGCAAGCGGAATGGGTATTCCCTCAATAGGCATTTACGCAAACGAGCTATACTCTGTTTTTGGAGTTGAAAACATTATCCGCGTCGGCTCAGCAGGCGGAATCAGCGAAAAGGTTAAAATCCGCGATATCGTAATCGGTATGGGAGCCTGCACCGACTCTAATTTTGCAAATCAGTTTGCTCTACCGGGTACCTTTTCTCCCATAGCATCATACAGGCTTTTAAAGACCTTCTGCGACGAGGCGGAGAAAATGGGCTTAAGCTTTCACGTAGGTAATATTCTCTCCTCCGACGTTTTTTATGCCGACACCGCCGTTGAAAGCGCCACTCCAAAATGGGCTAAAATGGGAGTTTTAGCTGTGGAAATGGAGGCGGCAGGACTCTATATGACTGCTGCAAGACTGGGTAAAAACGCTCTTGCGATTTGCACCGTGTCCGACCACCTTGTAACAGGCGAAGCAACCACCGCACAGGAAAGACAAACCACCTTTACCGATATGATGACACTTGCCCTTGAGTGTGCAATAAAGCTATGAGAAGAATATTTTTAATTGTCCTTGACAGCTTTGGAATTGGAGAGCTTCCCGATGCCTCTCTTTTCGGTGACGCAGGGGCAAACACTCTAAATAGCGTACAAAAATCCGAAAAATTCCATATTCCTAATATGATAAAAATGGGGCTTGGAAATATAGACGGTGTTTCTTGCATCGAAAAAACAGACACTCCCTCGGCCGCTTTCGGCAGATGCGCGGAAAAATCCATAGGAAAGGACACTACCATCGGTCACTGGGAGATAAGCGGAATAGTATCCGAAAATCCCTTGCCCACCTATCCCAATGGCTTCAGTCAGGAGCTTCTTGATTCCTTTTCTAAGCTTTGCGGACGAAAAATACTCTGTAATAAGCCTTACTCAGGTACTGAAGTAATCAAGGATTACGGAAACGAGCATTTAAAAACAGGTAAGCTTATAGTTTACACATCAGCCGACAGCGTATTCCAGATAGCCGCCCACGAGAGCATCGTGTCTGTTTCAGAGCTTTACGACTACTGTAAAATTGCAAGAGAGCTTCTTTGTGGTAAGGATGGGGTTGGTAGAGTTATTGCCCGTCCGTTTAAAGGTGAATATCCCTTTGTAAGAACTGAAAACAGGCGTGACTTTTCCCTTGAGCCCACAGACGTAACTATGCTTGATTTAATATCAGAAAACGGATATGACGTAATATCCGTTGGAAAAATAAACGACATATTCGTAGGAAGAGGTATAACGGAGCATCATCCGTCCCATTCAAACGACGAGGGTATTGAAATCACCCTTTCATTACTTGACAAGGAATTTAACGGTCTTTGCTTTGTAAATCTCGTTGACTTTGATATGCTCTACGGTCACAGAAACGATATAGACGGCTACGCATCTGCTCTTTCCTATTTTGATTCAAGGCTTCCAGAAATTATATCTAAGCTTCGTGATGATGATATGCTTATTATAACTGCGGACCACGGCTGTGACCCCGGTGATATAAGCACAGACCATACAAGGGAATATACTCCTCTCCTAATATACGGTAAAGGAATTGTTCCGGTAAATCTCGGTACAAGAGATACATTTGCAGATATTTCCGCTACCGTTATCGATTTTTTCAGTACAATAGCTCTTAAAAACGGCAAAAGCTTCAAGAATGAAATATTAAGCCCATACGCAATTACACGACTTAATACGGAGGTATAAATATGGACACTCCCAAAAGCGTTTTGGCAGAAAAAGCCAAGGAAGTCTTAAAAAAAGCTTATGCGCCCTATTCGGGCTTCAAGGTTGGCGCAGCCCTACTCTGCTCTGACGGAAGCATCTATACAGGATGCAATATAGAAAACGCATCATACGGCGCAACGATATGTGCAGAAAGGGTTGCTATCTCAAAGGCAATAAGCGAGGGGCAACGGGATTTTATCGCTATTTGTATTGTCAGTGACCCTCAAAACGGACCCTGCTATCCCTGTGGTATATGCAGACAGGTTTTATCAGAGCATTGTACGGATGATTTTGAAATAATACTTCCAGATGAAATGGGGGCGTTGAATACATTTACGCTTTCTTCTCTTCTTCCCTTTGGGTTTTCAAATAAGAATCTCTAATTACAGACACTCTTCCTGCTATTTAAAGAAAAATTTATATGAGAATGTACGATATAATATATAAAAAAAGAATGGGTAATGAGCTTACCCGCGAGGAAATAGATTACTTTGTTCGCGGATATACAAATGGGGATATTCCCGATTATCAAATTTCTGCTCTATTAATGGCTATATGCTTTTCTTCAATGAACAAAAATGAAACTCTCTACCTTACCGACGCTATGCTACGATCGGGGGATACTGTCGACCTTTCCTCCATTGACGGAATTTGTGCCGACAAGCACAGCACAGGAGGAGTCGGGGATAAAACCACCCTGATTGTCGCCCCCATTGTGTCATCCCTCGGTGTAAAAATTGCAAAAATGTCCGGAAGAGGCTTAGGATTTACAGGCGGTACTGTTGATAAGCTTGAGTCCATAGACGGATACAAAACGTCTCTTTCGTCATCGGAGTTTTTGTCCGTAGTTAAGGAAAATGGAATATGCGTGGTTGGCCAAAGCGGTAATTTAGCTCCTGCCGACAAAAAGCTGTACGCTCTTCGTGACGTTACGGCAACGGTTGATTCCATTCCTCTCATTGCTTCAAGTATAATGTCAAAAAAGCTGGCATCCGGCGCTGATACCATTGTTTTAGACGTTAAAACGGGAAGCGGAGCCTTTATGAAAAGCAAGGATGACTCATTAGCTCTTGCAAGAGCTATGGTGGAAATCGGTAAGGGCTTCGGCAAAAACGTTCGCGCACTTATTACGAATATGGATGAGCCTCTTGGATATAATATAGGTAATTCCCTTGAGGTAATGGAAGCTATACAGATTTTAAAGGGTTATAAAAAGAATGATTTGTATACTCTTTGCATAGAGCTTTCCGCAAATATGGTTTCAGCATCCTTAGGAATTGATATAAGCACCGCAAGAGAGCTTTGCGTAAACTCGGTTGAAAGCGGTAATGCGCTTTGTAAAATGAAGGAATGGATAACTGCGCAGGGCGGAGATTCTTCCCTTATAGATGATGAAGAGAGGCTTACCGTATCTCCCTATAAGCGTGAGCTTTTAGCTGAACGTGACGGGTATATAAGTAAAATTTGCGCCGAAACAGTCGGCGAAGCATCTATGCTTCTCGGAGCAGGAAGAAAAACGAAGGATGATGAAATAGACCTCGGCGCAGGAATTGTGTTAAAGGTAAAAATCGGACACTTGGTCAGGAAAAACGAGCCGTTGGCTCTTCTCTATTCTTCAGACGAAAGTCTTTTTCTCTCCGCTACCGAAAAATTAAGCAAAGCCTTTGCCTATTCGGATGAGCCTCCTAAAAAAGAGCCTCTTATCTATGAAACAATTACGTAAATCCTTGACTTAATTTTAAAATAGGTGTAAAATATCATAGAACGGAGGCGATTACAAATGTTTAAAACCGAATTACACTGTCACTCAAATGACGTCAGTGCTTGCGCACGAGTTGACGTTGAAACTATAACAAAAAGATTTATCGATGGCGGATACTCAACCATAGTGCTTACCAACCATTTGGGAGATTTTACCTATGATCATCTTCATGCAACGGACTGGGATAGCCTTGTTGATGCTTTTGTCGGCGGATACAAGAAGCTTAAAGCACACGCTGAGGGCAAGCTAAATATTCTTTTAGGAATGGAGCTTCGCTTCAAGCATAATGCAAACGACTATCTCGTTTTCGGTCCTGATGAGGAATTCTTACGCGAGCATCCTTTTATTTATAATATGAAGGTATGGGAATTTCATAAGATATGTCAGGAAAAGGGATATCTTCTCATACAGGCTCATCCCTTCAGAAACGGAATGACTGTAAACGCACCCCACGACATTGACGGAGTTGAGGTATTCAACGGTCACAAGGGTCATGACTCCCGCAATGACATTGCTGAAATGTGGGCTGACAAATACAACCTTATCAAAACATCAGGCACAGACTTCCACTACCCCGACGTTCCCACAAATGCCGGAATTATGACAGAATGCGAAATCACAAGCATGACACAGCTTGTTGAAATTATCAAAAGTGGAAATTACACGCTTATAAGACTTGGCGAATATGAGAATAATTGAGAAAATACGGTTTAACCTTAACAAAATAAAGTTCAAGGAAACAAAATCATATCTTGATAATCTCTTAGATAAATACGACCGGTCATACAAAAGCATGGTGTTTTCCATGCTTACGGGGACAACGGAAAAAGCCTTCAAAGCATTCCCAACGCTTAAAAAGTACGACCGCTCGCTTCCCTACCGTTCTGCTATCAGTAGTGTCTCTAATGAAGGCTTTCATATAGATAAGGCGGACGAGAGCGAGCTTTGCAGACTGATTGCCAAAATACCCAATCCAATAAATTTCGGATTTATAGATATATTTCTCGATAATATAGATTGGTACGGGGAAAACAAGGAATCTACGCTTGGAAACGTATACGATGGGCATATTTCCGAGCTTTACGGAAACAATATACGGCTGAAAAAGGAATTCGATTTCGGAAATAAGCTTAACCCCCTTTGGGTCAGTATTGACAGAACCACCGATACAGGCGATATCCGTGAGTATCCCTGCGGCTTTGAAGATTTTCTTGCCGAGCTTGGAAAGCCTACCGAAAGAGAGCTTCTCTGTATTTTTCCCGCCGAGCAAAAGGAAAATTTTGAAAATAAAAAGAAGGAAATATCATCATACCTTAAGAGCAGATATATTATTGAGTCATATGACCTTTCGGCAAAAAATGACGAAGAATATATTATGGCAAAATCCGAACCGCTATCAGGCTTTTCTCCGAAAGCAATTTTCAGTAAGGAGGCAAAAGCCCACGGATACGCGTGTGTAAAATCCGCTCACGGTACGGTATATACGAAAACCAACGGGCATAATCATACCTTTAGCGTGGATATTACCCGTCCCCTTCTTACAAGGCTTGCCTTTGCGGAGCTTGAAATAGTGGGATACAATTTCCGCATTCACACTTCCCTTTGCGATAATGATATTCTTCTTGACAGCGAGAATACGGCAAGGGTATTTGCAAAAAGGATATTTGATATGGCAGACCACGCAATAAACGATATAGAGCAAGTAATCTATGAAGGCTTTGGCGACACACCCAAATGGTACATAGATAATATTTAAAGAAAAAAATCACCGTTTTTCAGCGGTGATTTTTATTTGTTTTAATTTTAAATAATCTCAAAAGAATAGGTGTTAGTAGCCTTGGAGATTTAACAATTACTATCTTCATAATATACCTCGCAATATATGAGTCTATTACAGATTATGAAGAATTTTGTAAATCTGTTACTTTTTCCATTTAGGTTTTAATTTTAAAATATTATAAAGTGACACGTAGCTTTCGTGACGGGTGTGCGGTATTTCTCCCGCTTTTACCCTTTCTATTATGTTGCAGCCCTCTTCCTTTGTATGAGTGCATTTTGTATATCTGCACTTTCCCTCAACCTCTCCAAACTCACGGAAAGTGTCCTTAAGCTCCTCGAGAGAGAAAAAATCAAAGCGTTCAAAATCGAGAAGTGAAAATCCCGGTGTGTCTGCAAGATAGCCGAGATGTCCTTCTCCAAAAAGCTTTTCAAGGGGGAAAAGCTCAGTTGTTCTTGTGGTATTTTTACCTCTTTCTATTTTGCGGCTTAAATCTCCCGTTTCAAGCTTAAGAGATGGGAATATTTTATTTATAATAGTACTCTTTCCTGCGCCCGATGCACCGGAAAATGCGCATACGATAGGCTGTTTTTGCGAAATTTCGCTTATATATTCCTTAACCTCGGCGCAACCCTCTCCTGATTCAGACGAAGTTATTACAGTCTTAAATCCTGCCTTTGTATATATCTTGTACGCATCATTAGCGAACTCGGGATCGAGATCAGCCTTTGTAATAACAATTACCGGCTCAATTTTATTAAACTCCGCAATAGATATCATCTTATCAATAGTTTCATACACAGGGGCGGGCTTTTTGCAGGAAATTACTACAAAAATAATATCAAGATTAGCAAGGGGAGGACGAATAAGAGAATTCTTTCTCTCCTTTATCTCTTTTATATAAAATTCACCGTGGTTATCAATTTCAACATCGACTCTGTCTCCTGCAAGAAGTGTGATTTTTTCATGCTTGAAGGAGCCCTTTGCTCGAACGTCAAACTCTCTTTTCCCCTCAAATTCCTCATCGGTGCGGATTGAAAATAGTCCGCCGACGCTTTTCATTATTACTGCCGATACTATCATTTCTTTTTGTTTATACCGAAGATTCTTCTCGTATGTGACATAAAGTTTGACAACCAGTTTCTGCAGGGTAAAACGTCAAACTTAATATCCTTTTCCTTCTGAAGCTGTCTTATGAAATTAAGCATAAGCTCAGCAGACTGAAATCTTTCGGCGGGATTCTTGCTCATTGCGCAAAGAATAATCTGCTCAAGGCCCACGGGAATCTCCGGGTTTATTTCTCTCGGGGGGATGGGGTCATCGTTAATCTGCTTAAGTATAACGCTCAATGGAGTTTCGCCTGTAAAAGGAAGCTCTCCCGTCGCAAGCTCGTAAAGCATTGCGCCAAAGGAATAAATATCGCTTCTTGAGTCGATTTTCTTTCCTCTCGCCTGCTCGGGGCTCATATAGTAAACCGTACCTATGGCTTTATCGGTAACCGTAACTGTTTCGGCATTGGGAAGCTTCGCAATACCAAAATCCATCACCTTAATAAGACCGTTCTGCAAAACCATAATGTTCTGAGGCTTTATATCCCTGTGAATTATATGATTTTCATGAGCAACGCAAAGCGCCCTCAAAATCTGCTTTGAATAACATATTATTTCGTCAAAGCTGAGGGGACCGTTCCTACCCTTAAGATAATTCTTAAGAGTGATTCCCTCTACGTATTCCATAACTATGTATTTTTCCCTGCCCTTAACGGAAACGTCGTGAATAGCCACAATGTTTCTGTGCTTAAGCATGGATTCGGCCTTGGATTCATTTTTGAAGCGTTTAACCATTATTTCGTCCGTCGCTACGTCCACCTTGAGCATCTTTATTGCTACTCTGTTATTATTGATGTAGGTGTCAACAGCCCCAAAAACAACTGCCATTCCGCCTATTCCTATAAGCTCGTCGATATAGTATCTTCCGTCAAGGGTCGTGCCTACGTAGTTTTTGTAGACTTCGTATTTTTCCCGTTCCATACTATACCTCCTTAAATCTTAATTACAGCCGCTGTAATGTTGTCAGCACCGCCGTTAGCATTTGCAACGTCTATAAGCTTTCTGACTCTCAAATTAAGGGTGAGCTGGTCCATATTTTTACTGTCTTTTGTAATTATATCTCTTATCTCATCATTGCTTATAAAGTTTGTAAGTCCGTCGGAGCAAAGAAGAATGAACGTTCCCTCAGATGCGCTTTCTCTAAAGCATTCGGGAACTACGCTTGATTCTGTTCCCACCGCTCTTGTGATCACGTTTCTGTTAGGAAAGGTTTCCGCTTCCTTTTCCGTGAGCTGTCCCATATCAATAAGATACTGAACGTAGGAATGGTCCTTCGTTACCTGCTTTATCTTATTTCCCTTAATGAGGTACATACGGCTGTCACCAACGTTTATTGCAAAAATGCTGTGATCAATAACAAGCACCGCTACAAGAGTTGTTCCCATGCCCTTAAGCGATGGGTGGCTCTTTGCATAGGAATATACTGCCGTATTTGCCTTATCTACGCTTTCGATAAGCATCTGTCTTATATCGTTTACGTGAACGCTTTTTTCCTTTGTTCCCACAAAGGGCATAATAAATTCCTCAACGCTTGAGGCGAAGGCTTCGGATGCTATCTTGGATGCTTCCTCTCCACCCTTTGCCCCTCCCATTCCGTCACAAACCACACAGAGCGCCGTTTTTTCGGAAAATGGCTTCAGGATATAGCTATCCTGATTTATGTTTCTTTTCATTCCTATATCTGTATTAGCTGCGCAAATCATATTGACTCCTTTTGTGATTGTCTTCTTAGCTGTCCGCAAGAGGCATTAATATCAGAACCAAGCCTTCGGCGGACAGTAGCATTGATACCGAGGGAAATAAGCTTATTTTTAAATGCATTTACATTTTTTGATGTAGAAAGCTTTGTTTCCTTAACCTCATTTAAGGGTATTAAATTTACGTGAATACCCGAGTGCATATATTTTTTCAAAACGGCTGCAAGAGCGATTGCTCCTTCCTCCGTATCATTTTTTCCTGCGATAAGAGTATATTCAAAGGAAATCCTTCTGCCGGTTGATTCATAGTATCTGTGACAGGCTGAAAGAAGCTCCTCTATTCCGTATTTGTTGTTTATTGGCATAATTGACGAGCGCACCTCGTTATCGTAAGCGTGGAGGGAAATAGAAAGAGTTATAGGCAAATTCTCATTTTGTAAGCGCTCAATTCCGTTTACGAGTCCACAGGTAGAAACAGAAATGTGACGAAGTCCTATATTAAGGGAATCGGGGGAGCTTACAAGCCTGAGAAATCTTACAGTGTTATCGTAATTGTCAAGCGGCTCTCCTATTCCCATCATAACTACATTTGATATTCTTTCTCCCGTATCCTTCTCCGCAGCTATGATCTGGCCAAGCATCTCAGAAGGGGTAAGATCCCTCACTCTGCCAAGCAGAGTCGATGCGCAGAATTTACAACCCATACGGCATCCAACCTGTGAGGAAATACAAAGAGTGTTTCCGTGCTCGTATTTCATAAATACAGACTCTATACACTCTCCGTCAATAAGCTCAAACAGGTATTTTACGGTTCCGTCTATCCTTGATACAAGCTTCAATTTAACGTTTGGTAAGCGAAATTCGCATACGTTATTCAATTTTTCCTGCAAGGATTTGGGAATATTACGCATATTTTCGCCCCACATACCCTTGGTGATCCAGCCGTATATCTGCTTGGCGCGAAATTTAGGCTCGCCTATATCCGTTACTAATTTTTCCACCTCGGGGAGTGAAAGTGATAAAATATCTGTTTTTTCCATTATTTCACCCTCCTCATTTTGGCCACGAAAAATCCGTCGCTTCCCGTTATATGAGGGAAAAACGTATACATTCCGTTATTTGAGGAAGTATCTCCTACCGAAAACTCCAAGGGCTCAAAATTATCGTTTGAGCTGAGAAAGCAGGTAACAACATCCTCGTTTTCTTTTCTGTTAAGAGTACAAGTCGAATAAACAAGCTCCCCGCCGATCTTAACATATTTTGAGCAATTTTCCAAAATTTCTCTCTGTATGGGCGGTAAGCTGTCCACAGCGTCGACCTTTTTGTACTTTATGTCGGGCTTTTTGCGTATTACACCAAGTCCGGAGCAGGGAACGTCGCAAAGCACCTTATCAAATAAGCTGTCAAACTCGCTTACGTATTCCTTGCCGTTTTGTTCTCTTGCTTTTATTATATTGATACCCAAATTTTTAGCTCCTCTTTCTATAAGGGAAAGCTTATTTCTATGTAAATCGCAGGATATTATTTCTCCCTGATTTTCCATATCTATTGCGGAAGAAAAGCTTTTTCCTCCGGGGCAAGCGCATGCGTCAAGTATTCTCATTCCCGATTTGGGATCAAATATCTTAACAGCGCATCTTGACGCCGTATCCTGTACGAAAGCCTCGCCTGAGGATATAAGGTCCTCGAGCTCGGAAACAGGGGCAAATACGGCTATAACGTCGTCACAAAGCGACTCTTTTCTATATTCGATCTTTCTCGTATCCAGGACAGTTATTATGTCGTTTACACTTGTTTTAAGCGTATTTACTCTCAAGGATATACCGCTATAAGCATCTGTTCCGCTGAGAAGCTGTCTTGTTGCTTCATCCCCATATGAGCTTCTGAAAATATCAATTATATAAGGGGGAGTGGATGAAATCACGGAAAATCTATCCCATTCGTCTTCAGGATAGTCCACTTTCTTCTCGTTTCTTATAAAGGAACGGAGCACCGCATTTACAAAGCCCTTCGACCTTTTCGGACAAATACTTACTGTTTCGGAAACTGCAGAATATTCGGGGATTCTGTCCATAAACATAAGCTGATAAAAGCCAAGTCTCAGGGCATTCTTTGTTTCAATATCAAGCTTGTCCATTCCTACGGAGGAATACTTACCTATGGCGTAATCAAGAGTTAAAAGCTTTTCCGTAACGCCCATATATAAAGCGGTATAAAGCGCAGCATTCTTCTTACTGAGCTCTGACCTTGAAATAACCGTATTTATTTCAATATTTGAATAGCTTGTAAGCGCATCCGCTCTTACTAACGAGGCAAACGCCAGCTTTCTCGGATTATCCATAATTTCCTCCTTTCGGTTTATATCAGCCGAGGATATCTCCTACGGCAATCTTTCTGCCGTTTATCAGGTCTCTCGCATTCATTCTGCCCTTACCCTCGGGTACAATTATATCAAGGGCGATAACACCGTCTTTGCACTTAACGTGGATAGAGCTGTCAAGGAACACTACCTCTCCGATTTTTCCATTGGCGGATTTATCGGAAATATGCGCCTTAACTATCTTAAGAACCTTGCCGTCAGCAGTTCTTGTAAATGATAGCGGAATAGGGGAAAGTCCTCTTATTCTGTTGTGTACGTCATTTACCGCACCGTTAAAATCAATATAACAATCGTCCTTTGTAATCTTTTCCGCATAAGTAAACTCGTCTCCCTGAGGAGTGTATGTCGCTTTACCATCCGAGAGAAGCTGTACAGCCTTTAAAAGTCCCTTTGAGGATGCAACGGCAAGCTTATCATGCACCGCTTCAAAATCGTCACTTGGCTCAATAGTAACCTTTTCTACACAGATTACATCACCTGTGTCAATTCCTATATCCATTCTCTGAATGCTTACGCCCGTTTCAGTCTTACCGTCTATAATGGCTCTCTGAATTGGGGCGGCGCCTCTGTATTCGGGAAGAATGGACGCATGACCGTTTATACATCCGTATTTGGGGTAATCAAGCACGTATTTCGGAAGTATCTTACCGTATGCCACAACTACTATAAGCTCGGGATCAAGCTCCTTTAACGTATCGAGAAACGCCCCATCCTTAAGTGTAAGAGGCTGATATACGGGTAATCCCTTTTCAAGAGCGTATTTTTTTACGTCGCAAGGCGTAAGCGTAAGACCTCTGCCCTTGGGTTTATCCTGCGGAGTAACCACACCAACAACTTCCATACCCTTATCGCAAAGCGCCTGTAAATTTGCCCTTGCGAAATCCGGTGTACCCATAAAAAGTATTCTCATTATATTTCGTCTTCTCCTAACATTCTTATAACCTTATCGGTGTACAGAATACCGTCAAGATGGTCGACCTCATGGCAAATTGCCTTTGCAAGAAGTCCCTCTCCGGTAAGCTCAAAGGTGTCGCCGTTTCTGTCCATAGCTCTTACGGTTACCTTGCTCGGTCTTTTTGTGAGTCCCCATTTTCCCGGCAGAGAAAGACAGCCCTCGGCGCCCTCCTGACATCCGGATTTTTTAATTATTACGGGATTAATAAGCTCAAAAAGTCCTTCCTCGGTTTCAATAACCACAATACGGCGAAGAACGCCTACCTGTACTGCGGCAAGACCGCATCCGTTGGCATTTCTCATAGTATCAATCATATCGTCAAGCAAAGTTATAATTCTCGGCGTGATCTCCGAAACCTCTCTGCTCTTTTTTCTCAAAAATTCCTCGTTATCCGCTTCTTTAACTATCTGAATAACTCCCATATTTATCTCCTCTTCAAGCTACAGATTAGTAGGGTTAAAATCAATGGATACAAACGCACCGCCACTCTTAAATGAATCAGCATATATTTTTCCGAAGATTCCTCTTACTTGAGCGTTAAGCTTGCATTTCACTATAATTCTCTTCCTGTATCTGCCTTGCGACCTGTATATTGGTGCGTCAAACGGCCCGTAAGCAATTACCGGAGCATTAACGTTAGTGAACTCCGACTTTATTGCTTTCATAAGATTATCTGCGCTTCTCACAGCTTCATTCTCATTAGGAGATGAAACGGTAACAAGACAAATATCGCAGAACGGAGGGAAAACGTACGCCTGTCTTATCTGTATTTCGTTTTTATAAAATTCTTCATAATTTTGATTCGCCGCAAACTGAATAGTTCTGTCAGACGGAGAGTTGGTTTGTATAACCGCTATTCCCCTATCCCTTGCTCTTCCCGCTCTGCCGATCACCTGTGTAAGCATTGAAAATGTCCTTTCAGAGGCTCTGTAATCACCTGTATACAGCATCATATCGGCAAGCATTACACCAACAAGTGTAACCGACGGAAAATTATGACCCTTGGTCACCATTTGCGTACCTATAAGCACGTCAGCCTCCTTGTTAAGGAAAGACGTGAGTATGTTTTCATAGGACTCTTTTCTCGTTGTCGTATCAGCATCCATTCGAAGGGTCTTTACATCCGGAATAAGCTTTGTTATATCCTCTTCAAGCTTTTGGGTGCCGAATCCGACATATTCAAAATGTCCGTCCTTACAGCTTGGACACAGCCTTGGAACTCTTGACTGATATCCACAGTAGTGACAGCGCAGAACTCCGCTGCCGCTCATTATTTCATATGCGTTATCCGCGTTTATTTCCTCATTTATTTTTTTGTAGGAGTGATATGTCATAGCTACGGAGCAGTTGGGACATTCTATTACCTTTCCGCACTCTGTACAGGACAAGGATGAATGATATCCCCTCCTGTTCAGGAATAGAATAGCCTGCTTTTCTTCATCCTTCACATCGCACAAAAGCTCCGATAGCTTATTACCGAAAACGCTTACATTACCCTGTGATCTTTCCCTGTGCATATCAGATATAATAACGTCGGGTAGAGTTGCATTTCCGTATCTTTTTGTAAGCTTAACCAGTGAGTACACACCGCTCATTGCCTTATAATAAGACGTAAGGGACGGCGTGGCTGAAGCAAGAAGCATTAATGCTCCCGCATTTGCGCAACGGTATCTTGCGATATCGTGAGCAAGATATTTTGGATTTGTATCCGATTTATAGGTATGCTCCTGTTCCTCGTCGATTACTATCATACCGAGATTGGAGAGAGGAGCAAATACTGCGGAACGCGTACCGATTACGACGTCGCACTCCCCATCCTTTATTTTTTTAAAGGCATCAAAGCGTTCCCCCGCGGAAAGTCCCGAATGAATAACCGCTACTCTGTTACCGTAATATCCGCAGAAGGTGGATACAGTCTGGGGAGTCAATGAAATTTCAGGCACCAGAATAATAACGCTTCGTCCGTCGGAAATGACTCTGTCTATCATTTCCTTTATAACACTTGTCTTACCGCTTCCCGTAATTCCGTGAAGTAAAACAGCCTTTGCCTCCTTGGTGGCATACAAAGCCTCGATTTTGCCGTAGGCGATCTTTTGCTCGTCACTAAGAACGATCTTTTCCTTTTTCGTTTCCTTTGCAAGAGCATAAGGGTCCCTTGTCACCGCATGCTTTTCTATGGAAACAATACCCTTTCCGATAAGGGAATCTATTTGAGCTCTTGCGGAATCCGTTTCCTTGTATACGTCCGTTAAAGGCAAGTCTCCGTTTTCGCAGAGAAGCGAAATTATTGCTTTATGCTTAGCGCTTCTCAATTTGATCTTGCCTGAGGAATTTAATATGGCAATAGCCTCATCCTTTTCAACCGCAAGCTTAAGTATGCTCTCATATTTGCTTTTATCTTTTTCCGAAAGCTCTGCTTTTTTATAAACGTACTTGTTCCTTACAAGCCATAGTACTTTTTCCGTACAGTCGGGAATTTTGTCCTTCAGCTTTTTTACGGTAATGCCCTGATTTGCAAAAATCAAGCCGTAAACATCCGAAAATTCCCCACGGGAAAGCTCCTTGCCGGTAGTATAAAGTCGTTCATCAATCTTTGAAATCAGGGTTGACGGTGCAATACATTTAACAGCGTCTCCTATTGTGCAAAGAGTCGTTGACTTCATAAATCGGCAAAGCCCCAACATATTCTCGTCAAGAGAAAGATATGAGCTCATTACGGATATAACGTGCTTAATTTTATTTGTTTCGTACTCTACGCTCTCCCCAAACGAGGTGACCACCGCAGCCTTTTGTCTGTTAGCAGCGCCAAAGGGTACTACAACGATAGAGCCAACCGAGACCTCGTGAAAAAGCTCATCGCTGATATAATAGTCATATTCACAATCGGCGTGATAAGGCACATCCAAAATGTGAACCCGTACGCATCTTGTCATAGCCTCATCCCATCCTTTCGCAATAAACTTATTTTAAAAAATTATTCCTCTCCATCCTCGATAAGAAAACCTTTTTCGTTATCGAAAACCTCGTCAGCTCCCATAAGATCGGCAAGCTCCTCTGTATCGAATTCGTCCTCACCGTCGTCAACGATCTCAACAGTGTTGTCAGTTTCTTCAACTACATCAACAGGCTTGAGCTCACTTACGTCAACCAAGGAATCCTCGTATCCCTCATCACCGGGGAAGTAGAGCTTGAACTCGCCCTCATTAAGCTCCTTAACGGCATTCTTAACTGCCTTTTCATCTCTGTATTCCTTCTTAAGAAGAGATGCGATATCCTTTTCGGTCTTCTTCTCTGCAATAAGCTTTTCAGCCTTTTTTCTGTCCTTCAAATATTCGTTTGTAATAACGCGCGCACATTTCGCTGTTGCCATAACAAGCATATATTTGTTAAGTCTATCGTTGCCGTCCTTGTCGGGTGAAAGCTTAAGTAAGTCCTGAATTGAAGGGTAAATCATATATAAATCCTCTCTTTAAATAAATTTCTTTATAATTTCTTTTTTGGTATTTTTTGTGTTCTGATGCTCAGCTTTTATTATGTCGTAAATAAGCTCGGCACATTCATTTGATTTTCCGTCCTCATTGACCACGGAATAATCGTATTTGGGAAGTAGCTTTATCTCCTCCTTGGCTCTTTCAAGACGCCACTTTATAACGTCCTCGGTTTCCGTGCCTCTGCCTCTCAGCCTTCTTTCAAGAGTTTCGGCATCGGGGGGAGTAAGCATAATAGCTATGGAGCCCCTTACCTTCTTCTTTACCTGCATAGCGCCGTCAACCTCTATTTCAAGGATGATATCCTTACCGCTGTCAAGAGCCTTTTTAACCTCTTTCAAAGGAGTACCGTAGTAATTTTCACAGTAAGTAGTATATTCAAGGATTTCTCCCCGTTCTATTCTCTTTTCAAATTCATCCTTCGAGATAAAGTAGTAATGTACTCCGTTTTCTTCTCCCGGACGGGGATTTCTCGTGGTTGCGGATACAGAAAGAGCTATTTCGCTGTGAGCGGATATAAGCTCCTTAACAACCGTACCCTTACCGCTTCCCGCAGGGCCGGAGATAATAAATAAAATTCCCTTTCTCATTATCCTTCACCTCCGTCATCGTTGCCGTTAAGTCTGTTTGCCACGGTTTCCGGCGCAAGTGCCGATATTATTACATGATCAGAATCCGTGATTATAACGCTTTTAGTGCGCCTGCCGCTTGTGCAGTCAATGATTCTTCCGTTTTCCTTCGCCTCTGCAACCGTTCTTTTAGCGGGAGCGGAATCGGGGGAAACCAGGGCTACTACCCTTTCGTCAAGAATCATATTTCCAAATCCAACGTTAATAAATTTCATTACTCTATATTCTGGATCTGCTCTCTGATTTTTTCAAGCTCGTTCTTGATATTTACAACGAGATGAGCAGTATCGGAATTGGACGCCTTGGAGCCCATCGTATTAGTTTCTCTGTTCATTTCCTGAACAAGGAAGTCAAGCTTTCTGCCGGCAGGCTCATTTGAAGACGCGATCTCCTCAAATGCACCGAAGTGGCTGTCAAGTCTTACAAGCTCCTCATCAATAGCTATCTTATCGGCAAAGATAGCAACCTCGGTAAGAATTCTCTGCTCGTCTATACGGAGAGCCTGCTCATCAAGGAATTTGATAATTCTTTCCTTAAGCTTATTTCCGTATTCCTTAGTATCTCTTTCGGAATTTTCGGAAATTTTTGCAACATACCCCTTGATATTATCGATTTTCTCCCGTATATTTTTGAGAAGATTTTCACCCTCTGTAATTCTTCTTTCTATAAATCCGTCAAGAGCAACATCAAGAACAGCCTTGATATCCTCCCAGTCACCCTCTATGTCATCCTCAGGCTTCTTTACGTTAAAGATATCCTTGTTCGAAGCGATTCTTGTAACAGTAATATCATCCTTTAAGTCAAAGGTGTCACGAAGCTTGTAAAGAGCGTCAATGTAGGATTTTGCATAGGCAGTATCCAGTGAGATCTCTATACCCTCCTGAGTAAGAACGTCCACGTTTACATATACCTCGATCTTACCTCTTGAAATTCCCTTTTGAGAAATATACTGCTTGATTTTATCCTCAAGGAAGCTGTAAAGTCTTGATATTTTCACAGTGCAGTCAAAATATCTGTTATTTACGGATTTGATTTCCGCTGTTATATCCTTGCCGTTAACCGTCTGTCTGGCTCTTGCAAAGGCAGTCATGCTTCTAAACATACAATTTCGTCCTTTTTATTTAATAAAAATATATACATAATTATTTTACAATATATAATATATTCCTGTCAACTTTTTTATCAAAAGTTTGTAGGAAAATACAAAACACCGCTTGTACAAGCGGTGTTTTTTGTTAATTTAGTCGAAGAATTTATCTATTCTGAGCTGATGTCTTAATTTGAAATGATACAACTTTGCAAGTCTTGAATAAAAAAGATCGTACAAAATTATCCAAATCACTCCGACAACTCCCGAAAGTATATACAAAAGCTGACTTTCTATTTCGGAAGGGAAAAACAGCTTTATTACGGCAAGATCTCCAACAGTAGCCGCCATAATGTAAATTCCCTTTAGAATTATCGACACTCCTCTGCCTGTTTTACCTATTTGGCGCTTAAGAACAGGATATAAAGCATAGATAAAATATTCAATTGCAATAAGCTTTGACGGGAGCAAAAGAAACGCCAAGATCCCCGTTGCGAGGTATACTCCCAGCGCACGCTTCATATGAAGCTCCTCATCTACCACAAAAACACAAATAGATGAAAGAAGCACTGCGGTAAGATTAAGAGATTCCAAAAAGGAGCAAATAAACAAAAGCACCACACTCAAGGCAACCATAATGGAGCAAAATGTAAGATTTTTTGTTTTTCTCATTTTTTCTCCTTATCTGCACATACAGTCAAGACAAATAAGTGCTGTACAGCAGTCACACATATTACATCCCGCAACATTTTGCTGAGCCGGACGTGAATATCCGTTTGACTGACGGCGAAGATTATCGCGAAGAGCTGCGTATTCTCTGTTATCGGGAGCCATATTGCAGGCAGTATCCGCAAGACGCAATGCGTCGAAGTAATATCCCTTCTTGGTAAGTACGCATGCGGTAAGGAAGCACCATTCGGAATTTCTTCTTTCCGTTGGCGTGTTATTAAGAAATGCCTCTGCCTCTTTTATTCTTCCGTTGTTAATATTCTGACGAACCTCATAAAAATACGGATCGCCCGATGCAGAACCGCTATATGAGCTCTGATATCCCGTGTTTCCGTATCCGGCACCCTCGCTTTTTCCTGCGCGCATTTTCAAAATCTCGTCATACGCATCGTTAATTTCCTTCATTTTTTCCTCTGCAACGTCTGCAATCGGGCTATTTGCATAATTATCGGGATGATACTTCTTCGCAAGCTCCCTGTATGCATTCTTAACCTCTTCATTTGTAGCGTTGGGAGAAACTCCTAAAATTCTATACGGATCCTTCATTAAAATCCTCCATAACTATTTTTATCGTCAGAGGTAGAGTCTAAGCTCCAACCTATCTTATTTATTTTATCATATATTTTTTCTTTTGTAAAGAATAATTAATTAACAAGGTGTAAATTTTACTGATTATTTAAAGCTCTTGAGCCGTCAAACTTAAGAACCCTGTCGGTTTCTGTAACCATGCCGAGATAAATTACGTTTTTGACCAAGCCCTCTACATCCCTATGGCTTGAAAAATCAATAAGCTCCAGCGATTTACTCATAGCCTCAAGCTCCAACATTGCCGCCGTACGCATAGCGTAGATGTTATCCTCTGTAAGCGAGTTGCCGAAAGCGCATATCAAAGGGTTATAGGAGCCTGACTTTTTATCGCTTTCATAATCATCGCAGGCGTCCATAACGTATATCCATCTGCCGAGATGCATACCTATCTCCTCAGCGATTCTTCTGTTTATTCCGTCAAGCCCAAAGGATGCTATTTCCTTAAGGATATTTCCGAAAATGTCCGCCACAGTGTCGATAGAATCACATTTTTCTCTTTCTCTTTCGCTAAGCTCAGCTATTAGCTTTTCTATACTTTCCTGTAAGGGTAAAAGCTCCTTATCCGTCTTTTTTAAGAATATACAGATAAATTTTGCAAGCTTTGCTTTCAAGCGCGAAAGTCCCTTTGAATCATTAACGTTGTCCTGCAGCTTAAGTCTTGTCAAGATTACGCTTGCCCTTGCAGAATACTTAAGAGTGTCATCAATTTCAAGCATGGGTCTTTTTCTGAACGGATGAACGATACATCTTCTCATCTTAACGGTAGCGCTCTTTCCCTCAAGAGCGTATCTTACAAGGGCAAGGTATGTAAAGTCGTAATTGAGTGTTAATTTAGAAAGACATCCTGTAGTTTTACCCATAGTGCGGCAAAGACCGCAGTATGTTGCCTTATATAGCTCGTTTTCCTTCACCTTAAGCTCCGGAACAAGCGGTTTAACATATCCGAACATAATCTTCTCCCCCTTGTTACATTCTTATATTATATAATACACTCTATTCGCACGGATTTCAAGATGAAAAGCAAAAAAGAAGAGATTATACATTTACATTGTATTATCTCTCCTGTTTATGCTTGAATTTTATTTCTTAATATTCTATGCCAAATGCATTCGACGCTATTTCAAGAAGCTTGAATTTTACCTTATATTCCCCGTTTGCTCCGGTTATCATATTATATTGATCCTTCGATAGTCCTACACTTGTATAGCTTTCATCATCTGATTCAATTGCAAAGGACGTACACATGGGCGGAAACAACACGCACCACCAATTTTGACCCTCGCCCTCACCTATTATGATTCTTACAGACGTATATTCCCCTGCCGGCAAGCTGAAATCCTCATAATACCTAACAGGGTATTCTTCTTTTCCTATTTCTATTGCTACGTTTTTATCCATTCCGTTTTCCAGAAGAACTTTCTTAGCTATATCCGTAATTTCATCCCTATCAGACCGGATCGCAAGAAGGGCCTCCTCCTTGGTCGCTGCGTCGTACTCCGAAATATGCTGAAGTATAGCATCTCGAACAAGCAGTTTTACCCTTTGATCATCCTCACTGTCGGAGTTTGCGATAATATGAAGACGAATTGTAGAATCATAAATCTCACATTCCTCCGCTGTGGGAATAAATCCCCATAAAGTTAGAAATGCTATAATACAAATAGATAATGATGTAAAAAATTTCATAAAAATAAAACCTCCGTATTACAGGGAATATACCCATAATACGGAGACTTTATTCAAACTAAATTAAGCGCCGAAATCAGGCATTACTGAGTCAAGAGTTGTATCGTCAGGGAATGCGGGTGTGTAACCGGGCTCAGTTGTTGTGGGTGTTTCAGTTGTTGTGGGCTCTTCATCAGGACCACAAGCTACGAATACTGTAACACAAAGAAGCACAGCAAGTAAGAGTGCAAGAATCTTTTTCATAATAGTTCTCCTTTTTATTTGGTGCATTGCACATAAAATTTTCTATGTTTATTGTACTACACTTTTTGGCGTTTGTCAATAGTTGTTTTTACTTTTAATTCATTTTTTTCGATATTTTTTGTGTATTTTTTGCAAAAAAGTTGATTTTTTTTGCTATTTTATGTTACAATTTATAAAAAAATATATGTAGGGACTGATATAAAAATGACAAATATAGACTTAATCAATATTTTAAAGGAGCGTGGATTAACGCTTTCATGCGCAGAATCATGCACAGGCGGACTTGTGGCAAAAACCATAACCGACGTCAGCGGATGCTCGGCTGTTTTCCTTGGCGGAGTAGTCTCTTATGCAAACGAAGTAAAAATCAACGTATTGGGTGTAAAGGAATCTACGCTTTCAACCTTCGGCGCAGTATCAAAGGAAACCGCTATGGAAATGGCAGCGGGGGTAAAAAAGCTTTGCTCTGCCGATATCGGAATCAGTACCACGGGAATTGCGGGACCCGATGGGGGAACGGATGAAAAGCCGGTAGGTACCGTATACGTAGGTTTTTCCTATAAGGGAGAGACAGAAGCCTTTAATCTAAAGCTTGACAAGAATATGACAAGAGATGAAATCAGACATAAAACCGTATGCAAAATACTTAAATACGCTTACGACAAAATTTCACAAATCTATTGATTTTAATGCTATAATATGGTAAAATTTAGAGTGGAAATTTATGAATTTACCTATAAAGGAGAATAATAATGGAAAAGAAATTCAGAAAAATAGGTATCCTTTCTTCCGGTGGAGACGCTCCCGGCATGAGCGCCGCAATTAAAAGCGTAGCTTGCTCGGCAATTTCAAGAGGTGTTGAGGTTGTGGGCATTCTCGGAGGATACTCCGGACTTATCAACAACAGAATCAAGCCACTTACAAAAAATGACGTTTCCGGCATCATTTCCCTCGGCGGTACGTATCTCTACTCAGACCGTTGCGACGAATTCAAAACCGAAGAGGGTATGGCTAAGGCTATTGAAACCTGTAAGAAAAACAACATTGACGGTATTATCGCTATAGGCGGAGACGGAACATTCCGTGGCGCTACGGATTTAAGCGTGAGAGGTATCCCTTGCATCGGCTTACCCGGAACAATTGACAACGATATTACAGCTACAGATACAACCATCGGCTTTGACACCGCTATGAACACGGTTATTGAGCTTTGCGACAGACTTCGTGATACATCCGAATCCCACGCTCGCTGCACAGTAGTTGAGGTTATGGGCAGAAACGCAGGCTATATTGCCATCGAAACAGGTATCGCATTAAACGCAATAGGCGTTGCTCTTCAGGAGGTTCCCTTTGATAAAGAGGCTCTTTTCGAAAGAATGATAGAGGCAAGAAATAATGGCAGACGCAGCTTTATGGTTATTGTTGCCGAGGGTCTTGGCTCCGCATTCGCTCAGTCCCTTACAAAGGAAATTGAACAGAAAACAGGTATTGAAGCAAGATATAACTGCCCTGCTCATATAGTACGCGGCGGTAGACCTACCCTTCGCGACAGAGTTCTTGCATCCGTAATGGGAGATAAAGCAGTTGACCTCCTTCTTCAGGGTCAGAGCGACGTTGTAATCTGTTCAAGAGACAATAAGATCATCTCTACCGATATCAAGTACGCTCTCATTGTTGACAGAATGTATAAGGGTAAGCTTAAGGATGGAGATCTTGATGCATTCACCCCCGAGCAGATCGAAGATATGAAGGCGCTTTGCGAGGAGCGTAAGGCTTACTTCATTGATATGTGCGACATTGCAAACACCATCGGTTGCTAATTAATAATCATAAAAAGCACTTCGTTTTGAAGTGCTTTTTTTGTATTGATTTTTAATAACGTATGTAATTTTTCTTACAAAAGTTAATCAAGCATATCGCTTTTGCAAAGCAAAAATTTCACATTTGCGATAGCAAATATTTCGCAGCGCAGCTATTTCACTTGTCCTTCAGGACAAATTTCACCGATAAAATGATCTATCATTTTATCAAGTGCCATACCTGCATTTCGGTTACGCCTCGATTTGCAAAGGCGTAGTATGGAATAAGAGTTGCAACTGTCTTTTCGTAATTGTCAGCCTTTGTATAGTAAAGCTTGTCAGTTGCCTTACGTCTGTATGCATTTACCTTTATTACGGGAGCGCCAAATTCAGACACGTCCCCGAGGATAAAGTCGGAATTTGAATCAATTCTTATATCTCTTATGCAGCTTCCGTTATCAACACCCTCCATACAGTAAACCAACGGACCGCGCATAACGGCATATTTTCCCGCATCGGCAATGACTAAGGGGTTTGCCTCTACCAAAACTGCTTTCATTGCGAAATCAAGGTCTACGGACTTGTTATCGCACAAATCAAGATACATATATCCTTTTTTTGTTTTACCTTCGTAGCTATCACACCACTCAGGCACTCTTACCGCAATTTTTATATCACCGCCGCTGACGGAAATTTGAACCTTACCGTCCACAGGGTAGGCGGTTTTCTGCTTAACTATAACGCTTTTTCCGTTTATTACTATATTAGCTTCGCTCTCCATAAACTGATGCACGTAAAGGGTGTCCCCCTCAACGGTGTACATTAAATTAGCGATTGACGGAATGAAGCGTACGATGTTCGGAGGACAGCAGGAACAGTCAAACACCTCGAATCTCTGCATTGCGGGAAGCTGGATACTGTAATGGCTTACGCTTACGTCCCTTGTAAACATATAGGGCAATACCTCTAAGGGATTTGTATAGAAGTAGGATTTTCCGTCAAGAGAAATTGAGGACATAAAACCGTTATATATAGCTCTTTCAACAACGTCCGCATACTTGGAATCCTTTTCAAGAAGAAGCATTCTGTGTGCAAAAAGAGCAAGTCCGAGCGCTGCACAGGACTCGGTATATGATATTAGGTTTGGTAAATCGTAATCAACGGTAAACGCCTCTCCCGCATGGGAAGAGCCGATGCCGCCTGTTATATACATCCTCTTTTCCGCTATGTTATCAAAGATAGCCTTGCAAGCGTCCTTAAGAGCTGTATCACCGTATTTAAGGGCAAGATCAGCCATAGCGCAATAAAGATATACAGCACGAACTGCATGCCCCTCCGCAGTCCTCTGCTCCCTTACAGGCATATGGGACTGATTGTACATCTGCTGGCTCCAATCAGTAAGTCCCTCAAGAACAGTGCCTCTTTTGTTAACGAAAAATTTTGAAAGCTCCAAATAACGCATAACGCCGGTGCATTCCGCAAGACGGACAAGTGCAAGCTCTATCTCCTCATGACCCGGAGTTACAAAATCAGTGTCCTTTTTCTTTACAAACCGCTCTTCTATATAATCAGCATACTTGCACATAAGATCAAGGAATTTTCTTTTTCTCGTTGCCTGATAGTATGCAACCGCCGCTTCCATAAGATGTCCCGCACAGTAAAGCTCGTGACAGTCTCTGTACTTGAATCTGTTTTCGGGCTCCTTAACTGTGAAAAAGATATTGAAATATCCGTTTTCATCCTGCATCCTTTCTATATCATCAACGAGCTCATCAACGATAGCTTCAAGCTGAGGCTCACGCTTTTCGGACGTAAGATATGCAACGCCCTCCATCCACTTGGCAACGTCGGAGTCCCAGAAGATATGGGGATCAAAGCGAGAGGTGTCTCCCTTAAAAGCTTCAAATCTGCCCGTATCCTTAAATCTGTCATACACGGCACGTACCGTCACGTCACGAACAAGATCCTGCTTCTGCTTCCAAAAGCCCCCCGTAATTTTTATATTTGAAAAATCTATTCTTTCCATAAGCCCTCCAAAAAAGCTATTCTACAATGAGTATAACACAAACAAACGCAATTTTCAAGCCGTTTTTCACAGTATCGGATGTACATATGTTCATATTATAAGCGTAAAATAAGCCAACAAGGCACATTCCCTTACGGATTTTGCATGTTGGCTTATCTTTTTTAGCTTATACAGTAGTTTTTAGCCTGTATATTAAACATTTTCGCGTAATTCTTATTATTTCTCATAAGCTCCTCGTGACTTCCGCTTTCCGTAAGTACACCGCCCTCAAACATAAATATTCTGTCCGAGTGTCTTGTGGTGGAAAGACGGTGAGAAATAAATATAGCGGTTTTACCCTTTGCGTTTTCGGATATGCTCTTATTAAGCTCATATTCCGCCATTGGGTCAAGGGCGCTTGATGGCTCATCCATTATAATAAGCTCATTATCGTGTGCAAAGACACGGGCAATCGCAACCTTCTGGGCTTCGCCACCCGAGAGGTCAGTGCCATCCTGATAAAATTCTCTTGTAAGTTGAGTATGAATACCCTTATCAAGAGTCTTAAGTCTGTTGCCGAAGGTGCTGCTTTCAAGAGCGTTTACAACCGTTTTCTCCTTATCCTCTGTATAAAGGTCTGCAAGAACGTTTTCCGCAACGGACGCAGCAAATATTCTGTAATCCTGGAACACCGCACCTATCTTATTTCTTAAAAGCTCAAGGTCGTATTCCTTGATGTTATAGCCGTTATACAGTATCTCTCCCTCGTTAACGTCATAAAGACGCATAATAAGCTTGGTAAGGGTTGTCTTTCCTGCGCCGTTATATCCAACAATGGCAAT
>JAFVYY010000003.1 GCA_017508405.1 Clostridia bacterium | reverse complement strand
GCTCTTGTTATGGCAGCTGCAGGAATCCCCGCTCATCTTTACGACGAGCTCGAGCCCACCCCCGTTCTTTCATTTACAGTAAGAGAGCTTGGTTGTGTTGGCGGTATCGTAGTTACAGCAAGCCATAATCCTAAGGAATATAACGGATATAAGGTATATGACGAAACAGGCTGTCAGGTACTTATCGACGACGCTAACAAAATCATTTCTTACGTAAACGCTATTGAGGATATTACGTCAATTCCCGTAGCCGATGAGGCTGAAGTGAGAGCAAAGGGTCTTGTAAAATCAATTTGCCCCTGCGTTCTTGATGCATTCTGCAATGCGGTTAAATCTCAGGCTCACGATATAGGGGAAAAGAGCGCTAAGATAGTATATTCGCCTCTCCACGGTACGGGTAATGTTCCCGTTCGTCGTGTACTTTCCGATCTCGGCTACAACGTAACAGTAGTTAAGGAGCAGGAAATCAAGGACGGTAACTTCCCCACAGTAATCTCTCCCAACCCCGAAAACGCAGAGGCTCTTGCTATCGGATGCAAGCTTTGTGAAGAGATAGGCGCTGATATTATGCTTGGAACGGACCCCGACTGTGACCGTGTAGGTATCGCTGTTAATACAGGTAAGGGCATGAAGCTCTTTACCGGTAATCAGGTTGGCGCGCTCCTTGTTGATTACGTAATTAAGATGAACAAGGATAAGATCAACGATAAGTCCACAGTTATAAAGACCATAGTTACAAGTGAGCTTGGCGCTCAGATCGCTAAGCTTAACGGCTGTAAGATAATAGAGGTTCTTACAGGCTTTAAATTCATTGGTGATAAGATGAATATGTTTGAAAAGGAATGCAACGGCGAGTACGTTATAGGCTATGAGGAAAGCTACGGTTACCTTGTCGGCACACACGCAAGAGATAAGGATGCGGTAGTTGCTTCTATGCTCATTTGCGAAATGGCTTCCTACTATAAGAATCAGGGTAAGACACTTGTTGACGTTATGAACGATATCTATGAGAAGTACGGCTACTATCTTGATAAGCTTGATTCCTTTACTCTTAAAGGTATTGACGGTATCGAAAAGATACAGGCTATTATGAAGGCTATGAGAGAAGCCGGCGCATCGCTTATGGACGGAATTGTAACGGTTTACGATTATGAAAAGGGTGTTGAGGATCTTCCCAAGTCCGACGTTCTTAAGTTCGTATTTGCAGATTCCTCATGGATTGCCATCCGACCCTCAGGAACAGAGCCTAAGATCAAGGTTTACTACTCGGTAAGAGGCGAAAGCGAAGCGGATGCCTCCAAGGTTCTTGAAGCAAGACGTGCAATTATCAATAAGATAATCGAAGGCTAAAAGCACAAATTAAAATCGGCTTCAGAAATGAAGCCGATTTTAATTTAGACAAGGTTATTTTGTACTTTTCAAAAAATAACCGCATTTATTTTGTATTTTATGTTATTTATTTGCAGCGTTAAATGGTGTATAATGGTATTAAGAGGTGATGGACTATATGAAAAAACACTTGAACAACTATTGGTTTTCGGGCTTGGCACTTATTGTTATTATAATCAGAACAATAATATCAGCACCCGTGCTTAACTATTCCTATTTTATAATTTACGGAATAGCGTTACTGTCGCTTGTAGGCTCCTTATTTAAAGATACCTTTGTAAAATGGAACCGTGTGACCTGTAACGAGGAATACTCTGTATTTACCGTTAATTTGTTTATAGTTTTATCATCCATAGTTTCTGTTTTACTTGCGTTTGTTTTGTGGTGACGAAAGGAGAATCTATGAAATTGCCAAGTGATATAAAATCATATGTGAAGGGTAATATACTTAAAAAAGTAGGGAAGTGGTTGTTATCCACCTTCACGCTTGCGCTTTTTATAATACTGTTTAACGATAGCTTTAAAAATGTGGATGCAGGTGTCAGAGCGTTTGTTTATGCAGCCATCCTTTTAATTCCGTTTTTCCTTTTAAAAATGCCGAAGCTTATTTTTGACAGGTCATTTGAAGGAATTATCGAAAGAATATATACGGTTGACGGTGTAGGAACTACAAGTAAAGCAATTCCAACGTATGAAACCACTATGAGAACGGTGGAGGTCTCAGCTGAGGTGAGAATCTCTGCGAGCAAAACGAAAACGATAGTGATTTATTCGGGCAGATTTGACAGCAGAGTCGCAAAGATATTAAATAACTATCAGGTAGGTAATAGAATTATTCATATATGCGGAGCAAAGCATGATCAGATTGTTACCGCCGATAAAATCAGCTGCATAATATGTGGACACAATAATAAAAGAAGCAGAACGACCTGTGCGGAATGCGGAAGCTCGCTTAATCTTTCAAATTAGCAAAAAACAAAAATCCCCGACACAGTGTCGGGGATTTTCACATTAAAATCTGCCTAAAAGTATATTTTTCAGCTCATCTGACAGAATTTTTCTGCTGTCGTCATCAACTAAGCTGAATCGGTTGCCGTCGTTTGGCATGCTTAAATAGTTCCAAACACAGTAAGGAATGGAGTTTTCCTTGAGGAATGAAATAACGTCCTTAAACCAAGCCATACGCCACTCTAATTTTGCATGGCGAATGGTGCCGAATTCACCGCACCAGAGGATCACGTCGGGATTTTCCTCAATGAATTTTTTTGCAGGTGACATAACGTCGTACATATATCTTTTATCCATTATCTCGTACCCTGTGTATGCATCATCCCTGTTATAGGTCAATTTATAGAAATCCTTGTAGCGCTGAATATCGCCGGGATAAGGCATGTTTCTGTTATAGAAGCAATGCTTTTGATGTAACACACCGCGCTGATGCGTAAATTCTGACGGGTCATACATATGGAACGTATAAATCACGTTTTCGTCGTCAAATATTTCCTGATGCTTTAGGGTGTTCACGTTATTCCAACAGGTTGTACCGACAACTATTTTTCTTGTCTTGCTTATATTTCTTATAGCTTTGATCGTCCTTCTTGCAAGGTCGTTCCAAAGAGCGGGGTCAACGTCCCTTACCTCGTTAAGGATCTCAAATACTATGTCGGGCTTATGCTCGTACATCTTTTCCAAATTTGTCCAAAGCCTGATAAAGCCATCCTGAAGCCCGGCATCATCCATAAGAGAAACCTTTTCGATAACGTCGCAGTAGTTACCTATTGCCTTATGGAGATTAAGAACTATATTAAGACCGTACTTTTCACACCAACCGATAAAGCTGTTAAGTAAATCAAGGATCTTAGGTCTGTATCCGCCACATCCGTCCTCAATTACTATCTGGTCAAAGCCTAAGCGAATATGGTCAAAGCCCAATGATGCTATGTACTCAATGTCCTTTTCGGTGATATAGCTTTCAAAATGCTCGAAATCGCCTATTGTCAAAATCCTTTTTTGCTCGTCATCCAATACGTGGTGTCTTTTGTAGTTGGTAAGCCAACCGCCGATGCCCATTCCGCATTCAAAGCCCTTAAAT
>JAFVYY010000019.1 GCA_017508405.1 Clostridia bacterium | reverse complement strand
TACCGTAAAAAGCGACACTCCCTCGGAGATAATGTATTTATGATAGGCTACGTGCTCCATATTTTCTCCTTTTATCCAAACACCTCGGCTGCTGCAATGATTTTCAGAATATCCTCGTTTATCGCATCTCTGCCGTAGGCATCTAAAAACGTATTTTTGTACTCGCTTGTCTTTAAATTGAACCACAGGGTCCAGCTTCCCCAGAATAAATCTATATGCCTGTCCCCTTTTCCACCGTTACCAACGTCTATAAAGGAAGAAAAGCGCCAGTTATCAAGGATCATATTTGGCAGACAGTAATCGCCGTGTATCAAAGCATCATTCTTCAAAAGATGCTTTCCCTCGCTAAGCACCTTGTAAGCTTCTTCGGCGCTTTTGTATCCAAAGCTGTCGGGAAAGCTTGATTTATCGTAATTTCCCGTACTGTAATTTCTCTCGGCAAGAGAAATATATTCACTCACTCTATCTTGTATAGGACAATCGCCGCAATCCATACTGTGAAGAGCACGAAGCCTTTCTCCCATCAGCTTTGCAAGTCTTTTGGGGTTCGAAAGGTATTCAAAATCGGTACAGTCCTCTCCCTTTACTCTTTCGGTAAGAATCCAGTCCCTGTCCCGAGAAATATAGCTTAACATCCTCGGGGAAAGTCCTTTCCCAAAAAAGTAATCTGTCATTTGCGCTTCTCTTTCAAGAGAACCCTTTTCTGCGGATTTCAAATAAAAGCCATTACCCGTGTCGATAAAATATACTCTTGCCTCGTGAGAGCAGGAGCTATTGTAAATATTTGCGTCCTTGAATTCGGTTATAAATTCCTTGGGTGTATCAAGGGGTAAACCCATAATAAGATCTCTCTTCATTTCAAGTAAATCCTTCGTTAGGTTGTATTGAATAAAATAACAGCCGTCAGGCGCGGCACATCTTATAAAAACACTTATTCACGGTAATTATATCACAAAGCCCTTGTTTTTTCAACATTTTTCAAGAAAGGGCCTTTCAACTCCTACATAAATATAAAAAATTCGTCAAATTACATCTTTGATATTGACAAACCCTCTCCCGCTATTATATAATATTCCTATCTTTTTATTTTTGCACCCGTGCGCACTCCCGCACAGACGCATATATTATCATTATAGTAAAGGTGAAATCAAATGATCTGGTCAAAGAATGAAACTCTTTCAAGAGAGGAAATAGAAGCTATTCAGCTTGAGCGCTTACAGGAAACCGTACATAGAGTATATGAAAAGGTTGCTCCTTACCGCAAGAAAATGGATGACATGGGTGTAAAGCCCGATGATATCAAATCGCTTAAGGATTTATCCAAGCTTCCCTTTGTTACAAAGCAGGACCTCCGCGATAATTATCCCTACGGTCTTTTCGCAGTTCCGAAGGAGGAGCTTTTAAGAATTCACGCATCCTCAGGTACAACAGGTAAGCCTACCGTCGTAGGATATACAAAGGGAGATATGGACGTTTGGACAGAATGCGTATCGAGAATTGCCTGCGCAGGCGGAGCAACATCCACCGACTTTGCGCAGATATGCTTCGGATACGGTATGTTTACAGGCGCCCTCGGTCTTCACTACGGACTTGAAAATATAGGCGCGACGATTATCCCCTCCTCAACGGGTAATTCCGAAAAGCAGCTTATGTATATGAAGGATTTTGGCACTACCCTTTTGGTTGCCACACCGTCATACGCCCTCCGTCTTGCCGAGGTAGCAAGAGAAATAGGTATTGACGTAAAAAAGGACTTGAAGGTTAAGATCGGTCTTGTGGGAAGTGAGCTTTTAACCGACGCTATGCGTGAGGAAATGCACAGATATTGGGGCGATGATATGATAATCACATCAAACTACGGCATGAGTGAGCTTATGGGTCCCGGTGTCTCCGGTGAATGTGAATATTTGAACGGTATGCACATTAACGAGGACTTCTTTATTCCCGAAATCATTGATCCCGAAACAGGCGAGGTTCTTCCTGCTGGGGAAAAGGGTGAGCTCGTTATCACTTGTATCAAAAAAGAGGCTCTTCCCCTTATCAGATACAGAACGAGAGATATTACAAGACTTATGTATGAGCCCTGTGCCTGCGGCAGAACCACCTGCCGTATGGAAAATCTTCAGGGCAGAAGCGACGATATGCTCAAGATAAGAGGAGTTAACGTATTCCCCGGACAAATCGAGGAGGTCGTTCTTTCCGTTGAGGGTCTTGGTCCTCACTACGAAATCGTGGTTGAGCGAGACGGATACTCGGATAAGCTTACTATAAGAGTTGAGCTTGCGAAGGCAACGGACTCATTTAAGGAGCTTGAAAGGATCGAACGTGATATCAAGAATAAATTAAGAGTGGTACTCGGACTTGACGCTAAAATTAAGCTTGAGTCACCCAATACCCTTGCTCGATTTGAGGGTAAGGCAAAACGCATAAGAGATTTGAGAAAAGGAGTATAAATCATGGAAAAATCAGTAATTATGCTCGGCAATGAAGCCATTGCAAGAGGCGCATTTGAGGCCGGAGTTAAGGTATCCAGCGCATATCCCGGAACACCGAGCACTGAAATAAGCGAATTTTTGGCTAAATACAGCGAGGTTTACACAGAGTGGGCTCCCAACGAAAAGGTGGCTCTTGAGGCTGCCGCAGGCGCTTCCTTTGCCGGCGTTCGCAGTATGGCTTGTATGAAGCACGTTGGATTAAACGTTGCATCCGACCCCCTATACACCCTCGCATATACCGGAGTTAACGGTGGTCTTGTAATAGTTGTTGCAGACGACCCCGGACTTGCAAGCTCACAGAATGAGCAGGATACAAGAATGATTGCAAGAAGCGCTCATCTTCCTGTAATCGAGCCATCTGACAGCAATGAGGCTAAGGAATTCTTTAAATTTGCGTTTGAGCTTAGCGAAAAGTACGATACTCCCGTTATTTTCAGAACTACAACTAAGCTTTCCCACTCCCAGAGCGTTGTTGACCTTTGTGACCGTACAGAGGTAGAGGATAAGCCCTATGAAAGAGATATGAAAAAGTACGTTATGATGCCCGCATCCGCCATCGGCAGACATAAGGTTGTTGAAGCAAGAGAGCTTCAGATGGAAAAGGATGCTTGCGCATTCCCCATAAACTCCGTTGAAATGGGCGACTCAAAAATCGGCTTTATCACATCGGGTATTGCTTATCAGTACGTTAAAGAAGCTTGTCCCGACGCAAGCGTTCTTAAGCTCGGTATCGTAAATCCCTTGCCCAAGCAGCTTATCTGCGATTTTGTTAGCAAGTGCGATGAGGTTTACGTATTTGAAGAGCTTGAGCCTGTTATTGAAGAGCAGGTAAGAAGCTGGGGACTTAAGGTTCACGGTAAGGAAATGTTTACAAAGCAGGGCGAATACAGCGCAAATATGCTAAAAAAGGCTATTTACGGCAAGGATGAAATTGCCTTTGACAAGGCTGAGGCCCCCGCAAGACCTCCTATTCTCTGTCCCGGCTGCCCCCACAGAAGCGTATTCTCCGTTCTTAACAAATTAAAGATCCACGCAGCAGGTGATATCGGCTGTTATACCCTTGGCGCCGTTGCTCCCCTTAACGTAATCGATACAACGGTTTGCATGGGCTCCAGTATTTCCATTCTTCACGGTATGGAAAAGGCTAAAGGCAAGGAATTTATAAAGAATTGGGTTGCTACGATAGGTGACTCTACGTTCTTACATACAGGTGTTAACTCCCTTATAAATATGGTTTATAATAAAGCGACAGGCACAGTTATGATCCTTGACAACCGTACAACAGGTATGACAGGACATCAGGAGCATGCAGCAACAGGTAAAACACTTAAGGGTGAGGAAACCTATGCTATCGACCTTGCCGAGCTTTGCCGTTCCATAGGCGTAAAGCGAGTTATTGAGGTAAATGCCTTTGACATTAAGGAGCTTGAAAAAATTATTAAAGAAAGCGTAAACGGTGACGAGCTTACAGTTATTATAGCTAAAGCTCCCTGCGCTCTTATCAAGGGGCAGAAATTCCCCGACGTATGCAGATGCACGCCCGAGGATTGCCGCAAATGCGGTATGTGCCTGAAGATCGGTTGCCCTGCGCTTACGAAGCAGGCTGACGGCACTGTAAAGATTGATGAAACAATGTGTAACGGCTGCGGTCTCTGTATGAGCTACTGCAAGTTCGGTGCTATTAAAAAGGTTGCAAGATAAGGAGGGTGACAAAATGAATATAATGGTAGTTGGCGTTGGTGGTCAGGGTACTCTTCTCACCAGCAGAATTATTGGTAAAACAGCCCTCAATGCAGGCTGGGACGTTAAACTCTCCGAGGTGCACGGTATGGCGCAGCGCGGCGGTAGCGTTGTAACCTTCGTAAGATTCGGCAAAAAGGTATTTGAGCCCGTTTGCGAGGAAGGAAGCGTTGATATTCTTATTTCATTTGAGCGTCTTGAAGCTCTTCGCTATACTCACTTTTTAAAGCCCGACGGAGCTATGATAGTAAACGATACAAGAATCGATCCTATGACTGTTGTTATCGGCGCTGCAAAGTATCCCGAGGAGATTTTAGAAAATCTTGAGAAATCACATAAGCTCTATACAATCGACGGCGGAGCTATCGCAAAGGAGCTTGGCAACAGCAAGGTTCTTAACACAGTTGTTCTCGGTCTTGCGGCTAAGCACATCGGCTTTACCGAGGAGCAATGGCTTGAAACACTAAAGGCAACCGTTCCCCAGAAGACTGTTGATATAAACGTTAAGGCGTTTAAGGCAGGCTACGAAAAATAAGCTTATAAGGAGAATAAAAAGATGACAGTAAAGCAGTTATCCGTATTTATTGAAAACAGACGAGGCAGACTCGGTGAGGTGCTTCATTTTCTCAAGGAAAATCATGTAAGCATTTTGTCAATGAGCCTTGCAGATACATCTGAATTCGGTCTTCTGAGACTTATTGTAAACGATCCTGAAAAGGGTTGCCGTGCCCTTGAAAAGGAAGGCTTTATGGGTACGGTTACGGACGTTATTATTATAAAGCTTCCCCACGTTGCAGGCGCTCTTCAGGGAATACTTGAGCTTATTTCCGAAAATGATATTGACATTGAATACGCATACGGTCTTTCCGTTGAGGCAGAGGATGCTACTATTGTAGTTAAGACATCTCAGATAGAAAAGGCTTGCGCCGTGCTTAAGGAAAACGGTATCGGTACTATGTCGCCAGAGGAGCTTTCCAAGCTTTAATTCACGCAAAATACGAGGTTATTATGATTAACGAAAAAATGTACGCCCTCGGCAGTAAGCGTTCAATAATTCGTGAGATTTTTGAATACTGTAAGCAAAGAGGCGCTGAAATAGGTCCTGACAAGGTTTTCGATTTCAGTATCGGAAATCCAAGCGTTGAGCCTCCTAAGGAAATCAGCGACACCATCTGTGACCTTATAAAAAATGAAAATTCCGTGCTTTTGCACGGCTACACCTCCGCTCAGGGCGATTTAGGTACACGTCAAGCGGTGGCTGATGATATCAATTCCCGTTTCGGAGCCGGCGTTACCGCAAACAACATTTATATGACCTGCGGCGCAGCGGCTTCTCTTACCATTTCCTTACGCGCTCTAATGAATCCCGGTGACGAGTGCGTGGTTTTCGCTCCTTTCTTTACGGAATATCGAGTATTTATTGAAAACGCACAGGGTAAGGTTGTAATTTCCACACCCTGTGAAAAAACGTTTCAGGTTGATATCAAGGATTTTGAAAGCAAGGTAAATGAAAACACAAAGGCAGTAATTATAAACTCCCCCAACAATCCCAGTGGAGTTGTATACAGTGAAAACACAATTAAGGCTGTTTGCTCTGTGCTTAAATCAAAGGAAGAGGAATACGGACATCCCATTTACCTTATCGCAGACGAGCCCTACCGTGAGCTTGTTTTCGACGGTGTCCCCGTGCCCTACCTTATGAATTACTATGACAATACCATAGTTTGCTACTCCTACTCAAAGGCTCTTTCCTTGCCCGGCGAAAGAATTGGTTACATTGCGGTAAGCCCCAAAATGGAGGATTCCGTAAACGTGTATCTTGCGGTTTGCGGCGCAGGTCGTTCCCTCGGCTACGTTTGTGCGCCCAGCCTTTTCCAGCAGGTAATCAAAAGATGCATCGGTGCAAAGGTTGACGTGAACATCTACAAGGAAAACAGAGATATCCTTTATGGCGCCCTTACGGAATACGGATATGAATGCGTTCAGCCCGACGGAGCGTTTTACCTCTTTGTAAAGGCTCTTGAGGATGATGCGACAAAATTCTTCGAAAAGGCAAAATCAAAGGAGATCCTTGTTGTACCCTGTGACGATTTCGGTGTTAAGGGATACGTAAGAATCGCCTACTGCGTTGATAAACAACGAATTGTAAATGCTCTTCCCGCCTTCAAGGCGCTTGCTGAGGAATATAAAAAATAAGGCTTTTAGATCTAATGACATAAAAAACGGACCACGTGGTCCGTTTTTTGTTATTCAGCGCTATTATTCGCCATTTCCTCGTCATATTGCTTCAAGGCCTTCTCAAGCTCGGCGTATTCCTCGTCTGATTCAAGCCCGTGTAAGGTGTTGCTTTCGTCAAAGGAATAGGCTATCAAATGGTTTTCGTCGCTTTCGTTATAGAATACCGCGTAGTCCTTTTTAAAGCTTTCGCTGTAATAGGTAAACAGAACCTTAAAAACCATTTGCGTTCCGTCCTTGCCTGTGAAAAATAAGATATTGTTAATTTTCTTTTCCATAGTCAATTCTCCTTTGATATGAATTTCTTGTAGATACGTTAGCTTTGACGAAGTCTGTTTATGTCGAAACTATTGCTTGTAAAGACAAACGACAGATTCAACATGGGTCATAAGGTCAAAAGGTATAAAAGTCGGTCAAAAACGGGGGTTGTAAAGCCAAAAGGTATATTTACTTCCCGCGATTTTTCTTATAGTTAACAACAAACAAAAGTGCGCCTACCGATATTGAGAGTGTCATAATTGTCGGACCAACAATACGTGCGATC
>JAFVYY010000018.1 GCA_017508405.1 Clostridia bacterium | reverse complement strand
GGGGACATAATTCCTTGCACGGACCTTGATTTTGAGCTCAGCTCGGATGGAACGTACTACATAATAAAGGGTATAGGAACCTTTGAGGGAAGCAATTTGCTTCTCCCCTCTGAGCATAACGGGAAGCCCGTTAAGGAGATAGCTGCCGAAGCATTTAAGAATAACAAGACACTTAAAAAGGTCGTTATTCCTGAGGGAATTACGAAGGTAGGAGATCATGCATTCAGCAACTGTTCCGTCGAAGAGGCTGAGATAAATACGGCAAATGCGGAGCTTGGTATATACCTGTTTGAGAAAAGCGGAATCAAGAAGCTTACACTGCATAATGATATTAAAATAATTCCTGCCGGTATATTTTACCAATGCGGAGGCATTAAGGAATTTACAATAGGCGAAAATATTGAAGAGATCCATAACAACGCCTTTGCCTATACTGCTATTGAAAAGCTTACAATTCCCGGCAACGTTAAGATAGTAGGATACAGAGCGTTTTACTATTGTGAAGAGCTTAAGGAGTTGACTATCTGTGAGGGTGTAACTCAAATCATATCTCAGGCATTTTTCGGCTGTTTCAGGTATGTGGATCCTGAATGCATTGTTTTACCCGACAGCCTGACAGTCCTTGACAGAGAAGCATTTCGCAGTTGCGGATACATTACTGAGCTTGTTATCGGTGACGGACTTGAGGAAATCAGCGCAAGAGCATTTTTTGGATGTGATATTGATAAGGTCGTTATAGGTAAAAAGGTGAATAAAATAGGCGAAGATGCTTTTACGTCAACCGATTGTAATTACCATATTGAATCTATGGAACAGTGGAATGCAATAAAAAATTACAATCAAGTTATGATGGGTGCTTTCGGTTATGCTCTTTACGTTAACGGCGAAAAGGTGTATTCCTCATATTAATAAGATGAAAGCAAGGGGCGTAAGCCTCTTGCTTTTTTTATTCGTATATGATAAAATAATTAAAGAAATAATTTTAATGGAGATATTATGATCTTAAAAATTAATATTGCAAGGTCCGATCTTTATTCGGCTACGGCTTCCATTGATGAAATCCCCTTGGATAAATGTGATCTTGATGAGGGATGCTCCTGCTATCACAGGGAGCTTAAGGAAGGATATCACAGGGTTGAAATTGTAGTAAGAAGGATAATAAAGGGTAAGGGAGAGGGCCTTTTAACGGGAGGACTCAACATTGCAACAGGCAATATTAAATCCATTCTTGAGGATTCGAAAATGGAAAAATATTGCTATGACATAAAAATCGAAGAGGGGAAAGATACACTTTATATTAACTATGACGGCAAGGTGCTTCCCTCACTTACAAACGCAGAAATAATACACGTAACCACTCTAACAAGGTATGAGCCCGAGGATTACAGGGGTATGATTAAATTCAGCGGATTATTTATGATTCCTTTGATTTTCCTTGTTGCCGCATTTTGTATATACAACGGTGTTTCCTTGATATTGGGAGCAACGTCTGTATTTAAGGCAGTTGTTATGCTTATTGCAGGCGGGCTTATGGCGTTACTCGGCGTCGTTTACCTTGTAAAGATTCTTATTCTGAAATCAATTATAAAAAAATTCAAGCAAAGTGAGGACTACTATGATAAGCTTTAATGACGTTAAAAATAACTCGTCCGTTAAAACCTATATTGAATATGCGGATAAATCCTTAAGCGCCCTCGGTTATACGGAGCATAGCTACGCTCACGTTGGACTCGTTTCTAAAAGGGCAGAATATATCCTTTCCGAATTGGGATACAAGGGTAAGGATATAGAGCTTGTCAAGATAGCCGCAATTATGCATGATATAGGAAACGTAATAAACAGAAAGGACCATTCACAAAGCGGAGCTGTAATGGCATTCCGTATTCTTGACAATATGGGTATGGACCCTGAGGATATTGCTAAGATAGTTTCCGCTATCGGCAATCACGACGAGGGCGACGGCGTTGCGGTAAACCATTTGGCAGCTGCGCTTATAATAGCCGACAAGTCGGACGTGCGCAGAACAAGAGTTAGAAATAACGATTTTACATCATTCGATATTCACGACAGAGTAAACTATTCCGTAATCAGCTCCGACTTGAAGATCAATGATGATAAAACGCAGATAAACCTTATTCTTGAAATTGATACCGCCATCAGCTCCGTTGTAAACTATTTTGAAATCTTCTTACAGAGAATGATAATGTGTCGTAAAGCTGCGTCAAGTCTTAAGCTTGACTTTAAGCTAACGGTAAACGGTCAAGAATTGATGTAATGTACAACAAAAACGCCATAAAAACAGTAAAAAAGCACGGTTAAACCGTGCTTTTACTGATATATACATATGAACAAATGAACATACTATAATTGTATTCAAGGAAAATTACAGCATTTCAATGTATGAATCAAAATATTTTTCCTGAAACCGAATAGCATCTTCGATTTCTTCTATGGTTACCTTAACGCCCTCGGGCACGGCTACGAGCTTGTCCTCATTATCGTTTTTTCGGTGTACTATACCTATTATATGGGCATTGTATTCCGTAACGGGTATGCTTATACCTAAGAGGTATACGTCGATTTCCTCACCGTCACCGCTTACCGTATTGGGAATATATCCGTAGTTCACCGGATATATCATTTCGGGATGCTTTGGATGGGCAGAGCCGAGAGGACGGTCTATTGTTATATTTACTTTTTTACCCAAAAATGCGCTTGATGGCATGGGCGTAGCCGTCTGCTTTTCAGAGTATTGCATTTTATCTCCTTTACTTATTCCATAGCCTTGCGGTCCTTGGGCATGGGGCGTCTTTTAGCTGTGTAATCATTTACGTTGATTTTTATAACCGTTACACCGCCAACCATTTTATCCGTAAATTCAAAATTCTTTTTGGTCTGGGTCTTCATAAGTATGGTAAGAGCTTCCTTTTTGCCCTCGATATCCTCGACAATTTCGGCAATTCCCTCGCCCATAACGGAGGAGTAGCATATACCGTATTCACAGGCATATTTGCCCTCGAAGGGGATGATATCCGTATCTATTTCGACGAAAACCTTGGGGTTTACTCTCAGTATATCAAGCTTTCTGCCCGCAGGAGCGCCGTGCATATAAAGTGTAAGCTTGCCGTCCTTCATTGTGTAGCCGTAATTCATAGGAACAACGTAGGGCATATCCTTATCTACCATACCCACGTGCACGATTTTAGCTTTGTCAAGTATCTTTATTATTTCGTTTATATCCGTAATCTCGCATTCGCGTCTTGTAATTCCGTATTTCATTTTAATTTCTCCGTGTTTTTTAATTTTATTACCATATAAAGGGTATAAGTTTATATTTTACCTTCGTTTTGTAT
>JAFVYY010000135.1 GCA_017508405.1 Clostridia bacterium | reverse complement strand
GGCAAGGCATCGACAATAATGCTACGTATAAAACATACATTATAATATTAAAAGAGCGTCCCCATGGACGCTCTTTTCTTTTTAGTTCTTAATCCGACACAAGCCCGAGCCTACGCTTCTCTTTCTTATAAAAGATAGCAAAGCAAATTATAAACGAGGTGGTGGTTACTATCCATGTTATGGGATGAATCAAATACAGAACCGACATAGATGGATATGCAGCAAAAACAGTGTATATCCATAAAATACGAAGTCCGCAAGCGCCTATAAGCGAAATCAGCATTGGCGGTATACTTCTACCCATTCCTCGTATACATCCCGGTAACGTACCCATAAGTCCGGCAAGGAAATATACAGGGAACGTTATTATAAGTCTTTGGTAACCGTACTCAATAGCCTCAGCGCCCGTAACGTAAATGGAAATCAAGTTGCGTCCTAAAGCAAAGGCTGTAAGTCCCAATACGATACCCGTTACTGCAGACAAGCATATAACCGAGAAAAATACGTGTTTTACTTTTCTTATGTTTCCTTCACCCATGAATCTACCCGTGAAGGTTGTAGCTGCGCTTTGGAAAGAGGATACCGTAACGTACAACAAGCTCTCTATGTTGGCGGTCGCAGCGCTTCCCGCCATAGCAATTTCTCCAAAGGAGTTTACTCCTGACTGCAAAAATGCATTTGAAATACTGAATACAGAGCCTTGAATACCTGCGGGAATACCGATAAAAAGTATTCTCTTCAGCTTTTGCCATGAAAAAGTAATGCCTTTAAGGGAAAATGAGAATAGCCCCTTATTTTTCATAAGCTTAAGTAAAACAAGTATAGCGGACAAAACCTGCGATGCTACCGTTCCAACAGCAACACCTATTACTCCGAGATGGAACACTATAACCAAAATGAGGTTAAGTATAACGTTTACAAGCCCTGAAATTGCAAGATATATAAACTGAGATTTGGTTTCTCCTGAGGTTCTCAAAACCGCAGAGCAAAAATTAAATAGCATTGCAAACGGTACACCCAGCATGAGAATGCACATATAGGTAACAGCACCCTCTAAAACCGGTCCGTCAGGGGTATTCATAAGCACAAGGATAGGTCTTGTAAGTAAAATTCCGAATATCATTACAAATATTCCTATTATCGGGGATGCCAAAACAGCCGTATCGATAGTATGCTTCAATCCCTTGCTATCCCTCATACCGTAGTGAAGCGAAGCCACAACGTCAACTCCTGCCGAAGCGCCTATAAACAGATTAACAAGAACGGAATAAGCAGATGAGGTAGCGCTTACTGCGGCAAGAGCTGTATTTCCCGCAAACTGACCTACAACTATCATATCTGCCGAATTATAAAGGCTCTGTAACAATCCCTGAAGCATAATAGGAACTGTAAAAAGAATAATCTTCTTTACAAGACTCTTTTTATCAAGGTCTAATGTGTTTATCATACACTCTCCCCCCTTTTTTCGGCTTTTCTCAAAAATATTATATATTTTTATACCAAAATAGTCAATAGATTTTTTGTTTTTTTACAAAATAAAAAGACAGAGAAAGTAAATTCTCTGTCTTTAATTTTTAAAGGTGAAGTACTCTTTCCTTGATTTCCTGAGTTCTGCCCTGATTCCAATACTGTGTACCGATATAACCACAGGTTCTTCTCGCTACATTCATCTTGGACTGATCACGGTTGTGACAGTTGGGACACTCCCAAAGAAGCTTACCGTACTCGTCTGTTACGATTCCGATTTCTCCGTCAAATCCGCAAACCTGACAGTAATCGCTCTTTGTATTAAGCTCCGCATACATAATGTTATCGTAGATAAACTTCATAACCTCTGTAACTGCCTCAATATTGTTCTGCATATTGGGAACCTCAATGTAGCTGATAGCTCCACCGGGGGCAAGAAGCTGGAACTTTGATTCGATTTCAAGCTTTTTAAATGCGTCAATAGGCTCTGTTACGTGAATATGATAGCTGTTTGTAATATAGTTTCTGTCGGTTACGCCCTTTATTACGCCGAAGCGTGCCTGCAAGCATTTAGCGAACTTATAGGTCGTGCTTTCAAGGGGTGTGCCGTAAAGTGAATAGTCAATATTCTCTGCTGCCTTCCACTTAGCTGTGTATTCATTAAGCTTCTTCATGATCTGAAGACCAAGCTCCTCGCCCTCGGGCTCTGTGAGCTTCTTACCGCTTAATGCATATACACACTCCCAAAGACCTGCGAAGCCGAGAGAGATCGTAGAATAGCCGCCGTGAAGAAGCTTATCGATCTTCTGACCCTTCTTAAGTCTTGCAAGAGCGCCGTGCTGCCAAAGAATAGGCGCTGCGTCGGAAAGTGTACCTGTAAGTCTTTCATGTCTTGCCTGAAGCGCTCTGTGGCAAAGCTCCATTCTATCATCAAATATTTTCCAGAAAAGATCCATATCCTCGTTTGCGCTAAGACCGATATCAACAAGATTTACAGTAACAACGCCCTGATTGAATCTTCCGTAATACTGAGCTTCGCCTGCCTCATTTACGTAAGGAGTAAGGAATGAACGGCATCCCATACAAGTATAACAATGTCCGTTTCCGTTCTTGTCTACCTTTGCCTTGAGCATAACCTTTTCGGAAATATAGTCGGGAACCATTCTCTTAGCGGTACATTTAGCCGCAAGCTCTGTAAGGTACCAATAAGGAGCATCTTCCGTAATATTATCTTCCTCAAGAACGTAAATAAGCTTGGGGAAAGCGGGGGTAATATATACGCCTGCCTCGTTCTTAACACCTATTATACGCTGTTCAAGCATTTCCTCAATGATAAGAGCAAGGTCGTGCTTCGTCTGAGGATCGTTCGTTTCGTTAAGATACATAAATACAGTAATGAAGGGAGCCTGTCCGTTAGTGGTCATAAGAGTAACTACCTGATACTGGATAGTCTGTACTCCTCTTCTTATTTCATCTTTAACTCTCTTTTCGGTAATGTTGAATACAACATCGTCCTTAACCTCTGCACCCGCAGTGGTAAGCTCATCAATAACCTCTTTTCTGATCTTCTCACGGCTAATGTTTACAAAAGGTGCAAGGTGTGTAAGGCTGATGCTCTGTCCACCGTACTGCGAGCTGGCAACCTGAGCAATAATCTGGGTAGCAATATTACATGCTGTTGAAAAGCTATGGGGCTTTTCTATCATTGTGCCGCTGATAACTGTACCGTTCTGAAGCATATCCTCAAGATTTACAAGGTCGCAGTTATGCATATGCTGTGCAAAATAGTCTGCATCGTGGAAATGAATAAGTCCCTGATCGTGAGCCTCAACGATTTCGGGAGAGAGCAAAATTCTCTTAGTAATATCCTTACTTACTTCTCCGGCCATATAGTCACGCTGAACGCTGTTTACGGTAGGATTTTTATTAGAGTTCTCCTGCTTAACCTCCTCGTTATTACATTCAATAAGAGAAAGGATCTGTTCATCTGTAGTATTGGATTTTCTGATAAGAGCTCTGTTATATCTGTAGGTGATATACTTTCTTGCAACTGCAAACGCTCTCTGACCCATGATCTGGTCCTCAACAATATCCTGTATCTCTTCAACACTCAAAGAACGTGTAACCTTAGCACATTTCTTTTCTACGTTTTCAGCAACGAGCTTTATCTGCAATTCACTCATCTGCTCTGCAAGGGCAACGCTTTCATTAGCCTTGCGGATAGCCACGATAATTTTGTTTATATCGAAAATAACTTCTTCGCCGCTTCTTTTAATAATCTTCATAGCTTTCTTCCTTTCTTAATGTATAAATTAGATAACAAAAGCGCCTTTATTCATATAAACTAAGGGCGCATTAATGGACAAACAAACAAAGAATATTATACTCAACCCAAGAAAATCGGCAAGATTATTGCCGAGATTTCATAAAAGCGCAAGCATAAAATATCAATGCCCATTTGCATATTTGTTTGAAATTTTGTCATAGGTATTCTACCATATATTGTGTTTGTAGTCAAGCATAAAATCAAGATATTGTAGTAAAAATTAAAATTTCGTCATTTTGAACAAACACACGCATAATCGGTGTTTGCCTAAAATAACGCATAAAAACGGATAAAGCCTTGATTTGTTTGGCTTTATCCGTCTTTTTACATATTTTTACAGTTTTCAACTTTTTGTGCAAAATTATTACATCCCTGTTTTTTCATCAAAATGTTGATTTGGAAACATCTTATAATCAAGAGTATTTATATACCGTCAGATATACTCTGTCCGAAATATATCCCATAGCTCTGTTGAAATATATTATACAAATTATTGACGTAAGATAATTTCCTATAACGAAGGATTCGTTAAGAGGTCTTATAGCGGTATAAACAGAAAAATATACTATTGCAATTACAGCTAAAATAAATGCAATCTTACAAGCTCTGCGGCTTCTGTCTTTAAATTCGTCAATAAAGCCGTCGACGCTTCTCTCCGCAAAATATCTGCGATACTTCCTTATTATAGGTACCGTATACCCGTTTAAAAGCTTGAATATCATAAATATCTCTATGATCAAGAGCGCAGACTCCGCAACCGTTAACAGCTCAATCGGAAGATATCTGAAAAGCTCCTCGCTTTCCCTGTATACAAAGAACATATCTCCGTGCTTGAAATATATGAGAGAATATATGAAATTCGAAAAATTAAGTATTGCATGAATCGACGCTACGGTAAAAAGCCTTTTTTCATTCTTTCCGGCGGAAACGTATCCCCTCTTCACAAGAAGTCTTACAGCTATGATACAAAGAACCGAGAAAACAGCATCCATAAAGAAGCTTATATTATCTATACTTATGTCGAATAAGAATATTGAGCCTATACAAAGAAGCTTTATTGAGAACATAAAGTCCTTTGCCTCGAATATACCCGGTCTCTCCAGCTTTTGCTGATCGTATTCATTCCCTACTCTTTCAATAAGTGCATCAGAAAAGGCACTTTTAAAGAATCTTACAAATCTTGCAAGCCAGATACTGCCTATAACAAGCATAATTACAGCGGACGCAAGAAACAGCAAAGGACGGAATCTTGTAAGATTCACCTTACCGAGATCTGAATTTCCGATAGTAAGGGCGGTAAGATCAGGCATTAATGCAAAGGCTACCTTGGCTATAAGGAAAAATATTGAAAAGGACTTCATTTTTTCAGCCCTTTCCGTACGGGCATCAGAATCATATCTCATCCTTACGTATGACGTAACGTCAAAAAGCTTTGTAAACATTCCAATGCCGTAAAGAATCTCCACTATGGCGAAGCTGAACGACAGTACAAGAGCCATTGTGGTATCGGTCACAAACAGTAAAACGACACTGAAAAACTTTGCAATGCCTATTATCATCATTCTCTTTACAGAATCATAAAGATCGGATGCATTATCAAAAATATAGGACATGGGCGTAAAAGCGCGCAAAAGGAAATAATATCCTATAAAATCCGGAAGGATATCAAAAATGCTTATTAAGGGGTTAAAAAGAAAAATTGCCGCAAGAACAAAATATTTTTTCTTCATTTCTTGTTTTTCCTATCGTCCTTAAATCTTTTTTCCTTTGGTGTCATAGCCGTATTAAGCTTTTCATTCAAGAAATCCATTGGTGCAACGCCTGTTTTTTTAGTCATATCCTTATCATCAGCGTAGCATATGCGCATATAGGAATTAAACACGGTTACAAGTCCTAAAACGCACGAAATAAACTGACATATTACCGCCGCCGGATATATTCTGCTCTGCGCAAATTCGTTTGCTTTAAGAGCGGTATTGCAAAGCACCATTCCTACGGTATACAAGCCTATAAACAAAAGAGTTATGATCGCCTTTGTCTGTATTTTCGGCAATTGAACACTTCTTGATATTACAAAAATCGATATCATAAGAAGAATATTTAAAATTACGGTAAGAACCTCTCTTGAGTAAAAGAATACCGTATATACGAGTCCCGTATCGGATGCAAAAAGATCGACGAATACCGTAGCTACAGATGATATCACGAGAACGAGGGCGCACACCGCACTTGCCATAAACCATTTGTTCTGATAAATAAGTTCCTTAAGAGAATACAGGATTATGGCCGATCCGATGATAGCCGTATATATGCTTAAGGGCGTAAAGCTGCCGATAAACATAAAGAAATATCCTAAAAACATTATACCGAAGCCCATATCAGTTCCCCTGACTTCCGCCGGGCGCACCGCAGCATTTCTTATACTTTTTTCCGCTTCCGCAGGGACAGGGTTCATTCGGTCCCGTTTTGGGGGGATTTTTCTTGGGCGCAGCTGTACGAACTACTCTTTTGCCACCTCCGAAATTCATAAATCCCTCATCGCTTGCCTTGGCAACCTGTACTCTCTGAATCTTCTCCCTCGGCATAGCGGAAAGAATACCTCTTACAGTATCGTTTCTTATAGAAAGGATCATCTCGTCAAATACATCAGCACCTGCTATCTTGTACTCAATAAGGGGATTTCTCTGAGCATAGGACTGAAGACCGATGGACTCACGAAGATCATCCATAACCTCAAGATGATCCATCCACTTTTCGTCAACGTTACGAAGAAGGATTACCCTCTCTATCTCTCGGGCATTTTCCTCACCGAATATTTCTTCCTTGCTTTCCCAAAGCTTGAGGGCTCTGTCAGTCAATATCTCAAGAATTTCATCCTTATTTATCTCGCCGTCAAGGAAGTCGTCCTTTGTACAGATAAGGTTCATATATTTCTGCTTAAGTCCTTCAATATCCGGCTCTGCACCGCCTAAATATTCCTCAACGGAATCGGAAACGGTTGCCATTATCATACCCTGAATCTTAACCTTAAGGTCGTCACCGTTGAGTACGGCGGCTCTTTGAGAATATATAACATTTCTCATCTGATTCATTACGTCATCGTAGGAAAGGACTGTCTTTCTTCTTTGGAAGTTTCGGTCCTCTATGTGCTTCTGCGCTGACTCGATTCTGCCCGAAAGGATTCTCGCCTCTATAGCGGTATCCTCGTCAAGACCGAGAGCATCAACGATCTTAAACATTTTCTCTCCACCGAAAAGACGCATAAGATCGTCTTCGAGAGAAAGGAAAAATTTAGATTCACCCGGATCGCCCTGACGTCCGGAACGACCTCTTAACTGGTTGTCAATACGGCGGCTCTCATGACGCTCTGTGCCTATAATATATAATCCGCCGGCTGCCCTTACCTTTTCAGCCTCGGGCTCAATTTCAACCTTATACTGCTGATAGAGGTTATTAAACACCTCTCTTGCATCAAATATTTCCTGAGAAACGGACTGGGATGAGCCTGTTGCAAGCGCAATGGTTTCCTCATCATATCCCTGCTTTCGCATTTCACTCTTGGCAAGGAATTCTGCATTACCGCCAAGCATAATATCAGTGCCTCGTCCTGCCATGTTAGTAGAAATGGTAACTGCACCGTATTTACCCGCTTGCGCTACGATCTCCGCTTCCTTCTCATGATACTTTGCGTTTAGAACGGTATGGGGGATCCTTGCACCCTTAAGCTTTGATGAAAGCTTTTCCGATTTTTCAATAGAAACAGTACCAACAAGAACAGGCTGTCCCTTAGCATAGCACTCCTTTATCTTTTCAATGATGGCTCTGTCCTTTCCCGCTATCGTTTTATAAACAGCATCGGGATAATCCTTTCTGATCATAGGCTTGTTGGTAGGAACTACAACTACGTCAAGATCATAGATCTCTCTGAATTCGGACTCCTCGGAAAGAGCTGTACCCGTCATACCGGAGAGTTTTTTATACATTCTGAAATAATTCTGGAATGTAATTGTAGCGATAGTTCTGTTTTCACGCTGGATCTTTACGCCTTCCTTAGCCTCGATTGCCTGATGCAAGCCGTCTGAGTATCTTCTGCCCGGCATAAGTCTGCCTGTGAAGGTATCAACGATAATTACCTGTCCGTCCTTAATAACGTAATCAGTATCTCTCGACATATTACCATGTGCCTTCATAGCCTGCTGAATATGGTGATAAAGCTCGGAGTTTTCAGGTGCGGAAAGATTTTCTATTCCGAAAAACGCTTCAGCCTTTGTAATACCGTTCTTGGTAAGAACAGCTACCTTAGCCTTTTCGTCTACTATATAGTCCTGTTTTACGTCGTCATAGGGATCCTTAGGGTCAATTTCTTTAATAACAAGCTTTTTAAGGGTGAGCAAAAAGCTGTTTGCTTTTTCATAAAGCTCGTTGGATTTTTCACCTGCGCCGGAAATAATAAGAGGTGTTCTTGCCTCATCAATGAGTATGGAGTCAACCTCGTCAACAATGGCAAAGGCATGTCCTCTTTGGCTCATCTGCTCCTTGTAGATCACCATATTGTCACGGAGATAGTCAAAGCCAAACTCATTGTTTGTACCGTAGGTAATATCGCAGCGGTAAGCCTCCTGCTTCTCCTCCCTTGTCTGACCGTGAACAACAAGACCTGTGGTAAGCCCGAGAAATTCATGTACTCTTCCCATTTCCTCGCAGCCAAGCCTTGCAAGATAGTCGTTTACTGTAACGATATGAACACCCTCGCCCTTGAGCGCATTCAAATATGAAGGTAAAACGGCAACAAGAGTTTTACCCTCACCTGTTTTCATTTCCGCAATTCGACCCTGATGAAGCAAAATTCCGCAAAGAAGCTGTACCCTGAAAGGGCGCTTACCAAGAACTCTGTCAGCTGCTTCTCTCACAAGAGCAAAGGCTTCGGGTAAGATGTCATCAAGGGTTTCTCCGTTACTGAGCCTTTCCTTAAATTTATCAGTCATAGCACGCATATCAGCGTCGCTCATCTCAGTAAACGTCGGAGCAAGCGCCTCAATTTTATCAACCAAAGGCATAAGCTTCTTTACCTGATGATCGCTGTACGTGCCGAAAATCTTTTGAATAAGTCCCATTTTTATATTCGCCGAAAGGCGTCCTTTCAAATAATCGTGTTAGAAAATAATTATACCATTATATTTTACAATAAAATAATTATAATTTCCATAGCATTTTGAAAATTTTCCGTCTTTTTTCACTCAAAAATCATTGTTTTTTGATAAAAAGGGTGATAAAATGACTTTACAACACATAAATCTACCCTCGGAGCGTATTATGAACAAACTAAACCTAGTACTTTTAGAGCCTGAGATCCCGCAGAATACGGGAAATATAGCGAGAACCTGCGCCGCAACGGGAGCTTCCCTTCATATGATCAAGCCCTTCGGCTTCAAAATAGACGATTCCAAGCTTAAACGTGCGGGAATGGACTACTGGTATCATCTTGATATCCATTATTACGAAAATCTGGACGAATTCTTTGAAAAAAACGGTGAATGCGAATTTTATCTGTTTACCAAAAAAGCAAGCAAGCGACATACGGATATTTCCTACGGAGATAAGGTATTTTTCTTCTTTGGAAGAGAGAGCGTAGGTCTTCCGGAGGAGCTTCTTTTAAAGCATCCCGAAAAATGCGTAAGAATACCGATGAAGGCGGGGCTTCGCTCCCTTAACCAATCAAACTCAGCTGCAATCGCCGCTTACGAATTTTTACGTCAAAAAGACTTCGAGGATCTTTCCGACGACGGCGGACTTATATAAATGTAAAATTGACGTTGCAAATGTAAAAGCTATTATGCTTGACTCTATAGACCAATTTGTGGTAAAATAAGATCAAGATAATCATTAAGGAGGATAAAATGAGAAGATTTTTATATTCGTTACTGATTGCTATTCTCTGCTTAGCATCAATTTTATTCATAGCCTCATGCAGTAACACCATAGACAACACTACAGATAATACAAACGGCGACACAACCACTACGACAACCGATGATAGTGGCACGGAGGACTGTGAGCACGTTGAGGTGTTGATTTGGGGAAGAACTCCCGATTGCACAAACGAGGGACTTTCAAAGGGTAAAAAATGCTCTCTTTGCGGTAAAATCCTTGTCGAGCAGACAGTACTTCCACCAAAGGGTCATACAGAGGTTATCGACAAAGGCAAGGAGCCAACATGCACCGAGACCGGTCTTACCGAGGGTAAGCACTGTAGCTACTGCACTGCAAAGCTGGTTGTACAGGAGGTAATACCCGCTAAGGGACACACCTATGGTGAGTGGATAGCCCCCGTAGAAGCAACGAAGACCGAGGATGGAAACATTGGTCATTACCATTGCTCTGTGTGCGACAAATATTTTGACAGCGACAAAAAAGAAATCAGCGACAATATAACAGTTCTTGCGATACAGAAAAGATTTGACTTTGCTGTCAATCCCGATGGCGTAAGCTGCACAATAACAGGTATTGGTGAATATCCTTACGAAGACATTATAATTCCGAAGGAAATATACGGCTATACGGTTACGGCAATTGCCGACAACGCATTCTTTGGGCTCGGTAAAATCAAGAATGTTACAATTTCCGACACTGTTAAAGATATTGGAAAAAATGCATTTGCCGCTCTTGGAGAAATTGAAAGCATGATTATTCCATCATCCGTAACAAATATTGGAAAATCAGCATTTCAAAACACAAATATAGATACGTTCTTTTACAATTCTGATTTTTCAAACTCATTGTCATTTTTGGGATGCTACGTAAACGAAATCATCATAGATAACGACGTTGTTCCCCAAAGCTTATGCGATAGCATTTTGGATCTCAAAAAGGCAACCGTATTGAACGCAACCAAAATTTCAAGGAGTGCATTTTACGATTGCCAAAAGCTTACGGAAATTTCTCTTCCAAATACGGTAACGGTTATAGAAGCAAACGCATTCCAGAACTGCTATGCACTCAAGGAAATCACTCTACCCTCGAGTCTTACGGAAATTTCAAATTACGCATTTTATAACTGCATACTTCTCGAATCCATCACCATTCCCGAAAACGTAACTGTAATAGGTGAATACGCATTCTCCCATTGCTATGAGCTTAAGACCGTTAACTTTAACAGTAAGCTTACAACGATCAAGCAGGCGGCGTTTTCATATACGGGTATTACCTCCCTTGATCTTCCAAACGGACTTACAACCATAGAGAAAAACGCGTTTAACTACTGTAACGGGCTTACCTCCGTTGATTTTCCCGATACGGTTACAAGTCTTGAAGGATGCTTAATATCCTGTGGAAATCTCGTATCCGTCAGACTGCCAAAGGGCATTACGTCGGTTCCCGATCAAATGTTCGGTGCCTGCCGTTCATTAAAAAGCATAAGCCTGCCCTCGAGCATTACGAAAATAGGCAGAGATGCTTTTAAATATTGCGAATCCATCACCACCTTAACCATTCCCGAGGGGATCACGGAAATCGGCGCTTCCGCATTTGACGGCTGCGCGTTTCTTTCAACTCTTATTCTTCCCGCTTCTCTCGAAAATATAGGAAGTCAGGCATTTTCAGGCTGTACACGCCTTTTCGAGGTATACAATCTCTCATCCCTTCCCATAGTTAAGGGGGATTCATCCTACGGAGGCGTGGGAAAGAATGCCGAAGCTATATACACATCCCTTGACGGAGAATCCGTGTTTGTAAAGCTGGGTGATTTTGTATTCAAGGAAATGGACGGAGCCTACGAGCTTTTACTCTATACAGGCACGTCTGATAAAATCGTCCTTCCCGAAAGCGCAAACGGAAAAGAATATACTGTAAATTCACTTTTTATTACAGGCTTAAAGAACGTAGCGGAGCTTACCCTCCCCTCCTTCATTACAGAAATTCCCCCATCTATGTTTTTTAACGTAACAGGAATTTCCAAGATAATATTGGGAAATAACGTAAGCATTATTGGGGAAGGTGCTTTTGAGCGTTGCTTAGACTTGAAGGAAATCGTAATTCCTTCAGGAGTTGTAAGGATTCCCGACAGAGCCTTTACAAGCTGTCAATCCCTTGAAAGAGTTCTATTGCCGAATACCGTTACTGAAATCGGCATGTATGCCTTTGCAGGCTGTACCTCTCTTAAGGAAATATCCTTATCAAACAACGTAACCACACTTGGCAAGAGTGTTTTCCAAAGCTGTACGTCCCTTACCAAGGCAACTCTCTCCGAGGGAATTACAGTTATTCCACAATCAACCTTTGAGGGTTGTACTGCTCTTACTGACATAACAATTCCAGAAAGCGTTACAGAGCTTGATATTCTTGCATTTTCAAAATGTACCTCTCTTAAAGAAATCGTTTTCCCCGCAGGACTTAAAATAATCGGCTCCAGCGCCTTTAACGGCTGCACCGCTCTTGAAAAATTTAATTTTAACGAGGGTCTTACAGAAATAGGCTCAAACGCATTTTACGACTGCACAGCTATTACATCCGTAAATATTCCCTCAACCGTTGTAAAAATAGGTTTCCATGCATTTCCCTTTGGGGACTATATAGAATCAATTACAGTAGCAGAGGGTAATACAGTATACCGCGGAGAAAGTAATTGTCTTATAGATAACGCAACTGATACCGTTCTTCTCGGATGCAAAAACAGTATTATTCCTGAAGGGGTCAAAATTATCGGTAAAGAAGCTTTTTCTTACTGCTCAAGCATTAGAGAAATCGAAATTCCCGCAGGCGTTACCTTAATTTCTGAAAAAGCCTTTTACAAGTGCACAGGCCTTAAATCCGTTAAATTCAACGAGGGACTTACCGAGGTTAAGGAGGAGGCCTTCAAAAATTGCGAAAATATCAGAATGATAGAGCTTCCCGAGGGTCTTTTGTACATTCGAAGAAGTGCCTTTGAATCATGCTCAGCACTTATAAGCGTGGTTATCCCCTCTACCGTAACCTACGTGGGCAGCACTGCCTTTTACTACTGCGACAAAATTGTGGAGGCTTATATACTTTCCGAAACGGTAGGAACAGATTACCATAACAACGGATATATTTCAAAATACGCAGACGTTACACATACGTCAAGAGATGAGCAAAGCGTCCTCGTCATTCAGGACGGATATATATTTACAGTCAAGGACGAAATAAATTACCTCATAGGATATGTAGGTAACAAGACGGAGCTTACTCTTCCCCAATACTATAACGGCGCAGGATACGTAATAGGTGATCGTGCCTTTATGGGATGCGACACGATAACAAGCGTTACCGTTCCCGGCAGCGTAACCAAAATAATGGCATCTGCATTTTCGACATGTACGTCATTAAAAACTATTAATTTGTCTTACGGCTTGAAGGAAATAGGCTGGTATGCATTTGCAAATTGCACCTCTCTTGAATCAATAATTATTCCGTCATCAGTAACTATGCTTGACGAAGGTGTATTTAAAAACTGCTCTTCCCTTAAGAGTGTAAAATTGCCTGAAGGAATATCCCACATATATTATTCCACCTTTGAAAACTGCACCTCTCTTGAAGGCATAGTTCTTCCAGACAGTGTTGAAACCTTATATATGTATGCCTTCCGTAACTGCACGTCCCTTAAATATATTGTTTTTGGTAAGAACTTCCGATTTATCGGTACTATGGCATTTGCGGATGTTCCGCATATTGAAAAAAAGTATTACTGCGGCACAAGGGAGCAATGGAACGTCATCGCAATAGGCGAAATTTACATGCCTGATATTTACTTCTACTCCGAGGATAAGCCCTCCTCTGCCTTTGATTACTACTGGCATTATGACGGCGAGAAAATAGTTGAGTGGTAAATTACAAAGCAATAAAAAAGCAGACACATTTTGCTATGTGTCTGCTTTTTTGCTATATTTATATCATTTCGATTTATTCGACTCTTTTTAATTAAATTCACACGGAATCTTTTATATTATTGACATTTTAATACAAAAGTGATATAATTGTATCATTACATTGTTATTGAACTTGATTATACAAGAAAGAGAGCGAGAAGTGAAAAAATTATTATCAACGTTGATAGTGGTTCTTTGTCTAACGGCAATGCTTTGCTTATCAGCCTGCGGAAGTAGTGACGATATTACAGAAGACAATTGTAAGCATATTGAAGAAATCATTCCCGGGAGGACTGCTACATATACCGAAACCGGTCTTACCGACGGCAAAAAATGCTCCATATGTGGCAAAGTTCTTGTAAAACAAAGTACAATACCTTTGCTTAAAGCAAGCGAAGGTTTGAGTTTCTCATTAAACGAAGATAAATCTTCTTACTCTGTTAGCGGATTGGGAAATTGCACTGACACAGAATTAATTATTCCTCACAAATACAACAATCTTCCTGTTACATCCATACATAGTCGTGCTTTTTATGGATGTACACAGTTTACAATTATAACTATCCCGGATAGCATTACTTATATTAACTATGGAACATTCTCAGGTTGCTCTAGCCTTACAAGCATTACTATTCCCAATAGCCTTACTTCTATTGGTGAGGATGCATTCTCAGGTTGCTCAAGTCTTTCAAGCATTACTATTCCCGATAGCGTTACTTCTATTGGTGAGGATGCATTCGAAGGTTGCTCAAATCTTACAAAAGCAAATATTACATCACTTGAAGCTTGGTGTAATATTAAATTTTCAAATAATGATGCAAATCCTTTGTATTACGCTAAAAACCTTTACTTAAACGGTGCTTTGGTAACCGACCTTGTTATTCCCAATACCGTAACCGAAATTAAAGACTCTGCATTCATCGGTTGTTCAAGTCTTACAAGCGTTACTATTCCCGATAGCGTTACTTCTATTGGTTATAGTGCATTCGTCGGTTGCTCTAACCTTACAAGCATTGCTATCCCAGATAGCGTTACTTCTATTGGTAATGTTGCTTTCTTCGGTTGCTCTAGCCTTACAAGCATTACTATTCCCGATAGCGTTACTTCTATTGGTAATTTAGCATTCTACGATTGCTCAAGCCTTACAAGCGTTACATTTTCCAACGCTAACGGTTGGTATGTGACAAAGGATTCATCTGCCACGCACGGGATAAGTATGGATGTTAAAAACACAAGTACAAATGCAACTAATTTAAAAAACACCCTTAATGGCTACTATTGGAAACGCAACAGTTAAAAATTAAATCACAAAAAAGCAAGAATGGGCTTCCCCATTCTTGCTTTTTTGTTTGGATATTCGGTCTATATAAATTACAGCATCGGCGAAAAGGCGGCGAGGATGGCGCGGAAAAAGCGAACAAAAACATTTGCTTTTGCCATTCCCTTGGTTATCTCAATGCTTTCCTCCATCATTGAAAGAAGGTCTTTCTTTACACAGGGAACGGAGTCGGTTTTATACATCCATACACCGCATTCAAAGCTCAAATAGAAGCTTCTGTAATCAAAGTTCACACTGCCAACCGTCGCTACACGATCGTCAGCCACCGCAAGCTTCGAATGGTTAAATCCCTTTTTGTACTCATAAACCTTTACGCCTGCGGAAATAAGTCTTTCATAAAAAGATTTTGTAACCTGATTTACAAGTATTTTATCCGGAATGTGCGGTACCACGATACGTATATCTATACCTGATTTCGCCGCATTTGTAATAGCTGTAAGCATCTCGTCATCCACAACAAAGTACGGAGTGCTAATGTAAACGTACCTTTCTGCTCTGTTTATTAAATTCATATATACGTTTTTAGAAACGTATTCATCATCAATCGGACTGTCCGCATAAGGATGAAAAACACCCTTTTCCGTTTCTTTATATTTGGGCTTTATAATTTCTGTTTTTTCTTTTGAAACGTATTCCCAAAGGCTTACAAAAAACACCTCAAAATTATACGCCGCTTCTCCGTACATTGCAATTCCGCTATCCTTGAAATATCCGAAGCGCTCATAAAGATTTATATATTCATCTCCTATGTTTACACCTCCGCAATAGGCGATTTCCGTATCTATTACGCATATTTTTCTATGATCGCGATTATTAAGAAGCCCGGATATGACAGGGACAAACGGATTAAAAAACTTTATTTTGATTCCCTCTGCAAGAAGACATTTTCTTTCACGTTTATTAATACCGTCTATACTGCCGAAATCGTCTACTATTATCCTTACATCCACGCCACATCTTGCTTTTTCTATAAGTATTCTTTTTATCTCGTTCCACATATATCCGCTTTTTAAAATAAAATACTCGAGGTATATGTGATGGCGGGCGAGTTTAAGATCCTCAATTATAGATTCGAAAAACTTCTCACCGCTTGAGAAATATTTACTGTGCGTGTTTTTGACCGGAATCGAAGCATTATATCTTCTTATATACTCCGACTGAACCCTTGCATAATCGTCGTTAATCTCAGCTGCATTGCCGTTTTCAAACATAATTTTTGATGAATCAAATATTTTATTCAGCTTTCTTTGAACAGAGCCCTTCGATACCTCTCCGTTTACTGTCATATACAGGAATGCTCCGAAAATGGGAAGAATCAGAAAAAGCAGCAGCCATCCTATTTTATATCCCGAATTGGTTCTTTTATTAATCACTCTAACGCTTAAAATTATTGCAAGAGCATAAGACACAATTAAATAGTAAGATAAATAATTGCTGAATCGCAAAATCATTATAAAAATTATTACGAGCTGAATAAGCAGCTCAAGGGCAGTTATAACAGCTCTGCTGGTTACAGCTTTTTTTAACTTCTTCATTTTTAAAAATCCTTTCGTTAAATTTAAATAAACAAGGGTCTTAGCTGTCGGCGTTCAAGGGCGTATTCAAGTGTCTTTTCAATAAGTGAAAAGTCCGATACAAGCGAATGAGGTTTTTTTATAGGGTCATCCTGTATTAAAGGCGTAAAAAATACGCTTTTTCTTTCAAGCAAAATACTTATATTTTGTAAATTTGCGGACATAGCATCGTTGGAGCAAAGAGCTATAACCGTAGGTCTGTCGGAACGAAGATGCGCTTTTGACGCCATGGTTACCGTCGTATCGGTAATTCCCCTCGCCATTTTAGCAAGTGTATTGCCTGTGCAAGGCGCAATCACCAATGCATCAAGCTTTATTTTTGGTCCTAACTCTTCCGCTTCCACTATACTGTGCACCGTTTTTTTACCCGTAAGCTCCTCCACCGTTTTTATAAGCTCCCGTGCAGTGCCGAATCTCGTATCTGTATTATAAACATTTTCGCTCATTATCGGCAATATATCATATCCCTTATCAAGCAAACGCTTCATTGCATCAACGCTTGCTTTATGGGTACAAAAAGAACCGCAAAAGGCGTATCCTATCATAGGTTATTCTCCCCCTTTAAATGTGACAGGATAGATATTACATAGTCAAATATTGCCTTGCCCGCACTTTGAGGCATAAGCTTGCCGGGTAAAGCCGCTGACTTCAAAGCTATATTTTCATCATAAAAGCCTCCGGGGTCCGATGCAAGCTCCATAATAAGAGCGGAGCTTCTGAGTTTATCTGTTATTTCCCTTTTTACTATTTTAAAGGGCACGGTATTGTATATAAGGTCAAAATCGAGTTTGTCTATTTCGGAAAGCTCGCAAATTCCAAATCCGTTGAGAGAAGCCTCTTTTTGCGACTCTTCCCGTCTTGCATATACAAAAACATCGGCGCAGAGGCATTTAAGCATGGATGAGAGATATTTGCCTATTCTTCTGTATCCCAACACCAAAGCCCTTTTGCCGTGCAGGGAGAAGTCGGTATTCTCAAATGTCAGCTTAATTGCGCACTGCGCCGTAATATATGCATTATCAAGAAGAAACGACTCGCTGTCCGAATAGTCCAAAACAATACCTGCGTGATGCTTTTCTACCTTTTCTTTTTTACCCGTAAAGATTATCGCCTCATGATCTACATCGGAAAGCATCTTCCGAAGCTCATGGTCAGTAAAGTCGTTTTTAGGCGAAAACAGGATAATATCCCCGTCTTTCAAAGAAAAAGGTTCGCAAATTTCACACTCGTATCCGCAATTTATAAACAACTCCCTTGCGTATGCAAAGCGTTTATCTCTTGACACTATACAAATTTTTTCCATAGTCTATCCTTCACAAAATATATTGAGATAAATCTCATTACAGATTATGCGAAGGAACGAAAAATGTCACATTATTTCTTATTTTCTGCAATAATCATATTGATTTTAAAGCCCTTTTCGGTAAAGTTTCTTTCATACTCCGTTTCGATATTAACTTCGTTCATATCGGACGCATGAAGATCGTAGGTCTTATATTTCAAATCAAATTTCGATATTTCAACCTGCTCAAGAGAAAAATCAAAAAGCTCTCTGTTATCTGTTTTGAAATGGAGCTTTCCGCCGTTAACGAGTATTCTTGAATACATTTCAAGAAAACCTATATAAGTAAGACGGCGCTTTGCGTACCCCTTTTTACCCCACGGATCGCAGAAATTTATATAGATCGCATCAACAGAATTATCGGGAAAATCCTTAAGAAGCTCAGCTGCATCTCCAACTGCAAATCGCACGTTTCCTCTGTCGAGATCGGAAAAGTCAACCTCTTCTCCGCCCAAGACATATATTGCTCCATCCGGTTTTTGCCATCCTCCGTTTGGCGCCATAGAGCCAAGTCCTCTTGATACTGCGTATTTTTCCGTAGCTACGGTACATACGTCCGAAATTTTTTCAATTGCAAGGTAGTTATAATCCGGCTCCTGAACACTTTTTCCTCTTATAAAATCGCCCTTACCGCATCCTATTTCAACCCTTAAGGAGTTGGAATTTCCAAAGAATTCCGAGGGATTGTTCGCAACATCTGCAGGATTTTTTGCCACAAGCTGAGAAAGTAATGCGATTCTCTCGCTTCCGTGACGCTTTTTTTTCATTCTCATATTGATATTTACTCCGTTTTTTGCTAAAATAATATTATATATGTAGTATTCTATCACATATTTCCAAAAAAATCCACACTTTTTTAAAAGAGGTTAAAATAATATGACTTACGTTTACAACACAAAGGGTACCTGCTCTACTCAAATCACTTTTGATTTAACCGACGGAATCGTTTCGAACGTTAGCTTCGTAAGAGGCTGTAACGGAAATCTTAAAGCCATTGGAAAGCTTGTTGAAGGAATGAAAGCCGAAAAGCTTATCAGTTTACTCAAAGGTAATACCTGCGGATTCAGATCAACATCCTGCGCCGATCAGCTTGCAACTGCGGTTGAAAACGCTCTTAAGGAACAGGGTGAGAGATAAAATGAAAAATTTTCTCATAATAGACGGAAACAGTATAATCAACAGAGCGTATTACGGTATACGTCCTCTTTCAAACAAGGCGGGTTTACCCACAAACGCTATTTACGGAATGATCTCTATTCTTAAGAAACACATGGACAGCCTTAAGCCTGACTATGCGGTTGTTGCCTTTGACGTTAGGGCAAAGACGTTCCGTCACCACGCCTGTGATTTCTATAAAGCTACACGTAAGGGTATGCCTGACGAATTGGCAGCCCAGCTTCCCTATGCAAAAAAATGCCTTGAATATATGGGATTTAACGTAATTGAAAAGGAAGGCTATGAGGCAGACGATTTGATAGGAACTGCCGCAAAAATCGGTGAGGCAGATCCCGATATTCATTCATATGTATTAACGGGCGACCGAGATTCCTTACAGCTCATTACCGATCAATGCTCTCTCATTCTTGTTAAAACAAAAGAGGATATAGTGTACGACCCCGAAAAATTTTTACAGGATTACGGTGTAACACCCACTCAGTATATTGACGTTAAAGCAATAATGGGAGATTCCTCGGATAATATCCCCGGAGTAAACGGCATCGGCGAAAAGGGTGCGTTCAAGCTTATTTCCGACTTTGGCTCTCTTGACAGAATTTATGACGAATTTGAAGGCTCATCCCTTTCTCCCTCTATGAAAGAAAAGCTCAGAAACGGAAAGGAAATGGCATACACGTCGAAATTCTTAGCCACCATCGTTAAGGATGCTCCCATCGACAAAGCCGTCGAGGATTTCAAATACCACGGAATCAATAATGATAAGCTTTATGACTTTTTTACAGAAATGGAGTTTGAATCTTTCATTAAAAAATTCAATCTTCTTCCGTCACTTTCCGAATTTGATGATTTCTTTGAAGAAGCTGTAGGCGAAGAAGAAAAAACGCAAACCGAGCTTAAGGCTCCCGCTACGATAGGACTACTTGACGGAATACGAAATGAAACCGTAGCTGTATATTCTCACGATCATAAGCTTTATATATGCTCCGAAAAATATAATTTTGTATACGAATACGGAGATTACGATGAATTTTTAAAGAATAACAACGTAATCTGTTACGACGTAAAATCAGTTCTCAAGGAGCATCCCGTAAACTGTATATTCGACGTTATGCTTGCAGCATACGTTGTTTCTCCATCCGACAGCAGCTATGCTATTGAAAAGCTTTGCGTATCGTATTTGGAAAAGGATTTCGTTCCCGAATACTCCGCCCAGCTTCTTTATATGCTCTATACCGAGCTTAGCAAAAAGCTTAAGGAGGCGGGAACCGAAAAAATATTAACAGACATTGAAATCCCCCTTGCAAGAGTTTTATGCTCCATGGAAAAGGAAGGCTTCCGTATCGACGTAAACGGTTTGAAGTCCTATTCACGTCAGCTTCTTTCACTTGCTTCTTCTTTTAAGGAAAGAATCTATATGCTGGCAGGAGAAGAATTCAACGTAAATTCCCCCGCACAGTTAAGTGAGGTCCTTTTTGAAAAAATGGGTCTTAAGCATGGCAAAAAAACCAAAACAGGCTATTCTACGGATGCTGCAGTTTTAGAAGAGCTTCGTTCCGAATCGGAAATCATACAGGAAATACTCGACTACCGTCAGGTAATGAAGCTAAACAGCACCTATTGTGAGGGGCTTATCAAGGTAGCCGATGAAAATAATAAGGTACACACCACCTTTAATCAAACCGTTGCCGTAACAGGCAGACTTTCATCAACGGAGCCGAACTTACAGAATATTCCTGTAAGAACCGAGCTTGGAAAAAATTTCAGAAGATATTTTATAGCTAAGAATGAAGATTATACCTTAATTGATGCGGACTATTCGCAGATCGAGCTTAAGGTACTTGCCCACCTTTCCGGTGATATTAATATGCTTCATGCATTTAACACGGGTACGGATATTCACGCTGTAACTGCTTCACAGATTTTCGGAGTAAACATAAATAACGTAACCTCGGAAATGAGAAGCCGCGCGAAAACCGTAAATTTCGGTATCGTTTACGGTATGGGAGAGCATTCTCTTGCAAAGGATCTGAGAATATCATATAAGGAAGCTAAAAATTATATTTCATCATATTTTGCAACATATCCGCAGGTCCACGCTTATATAAACAACCTCATTGAAAGTGCGACGGAAAAAGGATGTGCAAAAACTATGTTTGACAGAATAAGATACATTCCTGAACTGTCTTCATCAAACCGAAACGTAAAGGCATTCGGTGAGCGTGTTGCCATGAACAGCCCGATTCAGGGCTCGGCTGCTGATATAATCAAAATAGCTATGATAAACGTAAGCCGCGCTTTGGAGGATGCTAAAATTGACGCCAGACTTATATTACAGGTTCACGATGAATTAATAGTGGAATCACATAAGAGCTGCGTAAATCAAGCTAAGGAAATTCTTCAAAGAGAAATGGAAAATGCAGTTAAGCTGTCTGTTCCGCTTACAGCACAAACTTCAGTAGGAGATAATTGGTTTGATGCAAAATGATAAAATTTATGTAAAAAAAGCATACGGTAAGATAAATCTTTACCTTGACGTGCTTAATAAGCGTCCTGACGGGTATCATAACATCCGTTCCGTAATGCAATCCGTTTCTCTTTGCGACGTTATTACCCTTAAGACAGCACCAAGCTCGCAAGCTGAAATCAAAATAGAATGCTCTGACAAAAGCATTAAATGTGATAAAAGCAATCTCATATACAAGGCGGCGCAGAAATTTTTATCAAAATGCGACGCAGAGTGTATGAATTACAGCTTTTATCTTGAAAAAAATATACCTGTTTCAGCCGGAATGGCCGGAGGAAGCTCCGATGCAGCAGCAGCCCTTATGTTGATGAATGAAGCGCACGGCTGTAAAATGACGTTAAATGAGCTTCGGCACATAGGATCGGAAATCGGCGCAGACGTTCCGTTTTGTCTTACGGGCGGAACCTGTATTTGCGAGGGAATAGGTGAAAATCTTACACTCCTTCCCACTTTTTCCGATTTTTACCTTGTAAGTGCCATTGGCTCATCATCAGTATCAACGCCGGTTGCCTTTTCAATGCTCGACTCAAAATTCGGTACCGAATGCACCGACTCGTCGGACATCAGCGCTATTGTGGATTATATAAATTGTAAGGATCTGAACGGAGTCTGCTCCACGCTTTACAATAAATTCGAGCAAGTTATATTTGACACCAACCCCGATGCAAAGGTAATAAAAGAGCTTCTGATAAAATACGGAGCGATCGGAGCACTCATGAGCGGAAGCGGTCCGTCCGTATTCGCCTTTTTCGACACTTATGATAAAGCGATGGATGCGGTTTGTAAATTAAAAATCGACAAAATCAGAGCAAATGTATGCAAAACAATTTAACGGCGACAATTTTTAAAATCCTGTTGACAAAACGTACACTTTGATATATAATAAGTAAAATACTATTCTACGATAAGGGGACTCGTTGTATGGACCAGAACTTATTTGATTACAAATTAGGCCGCGAAGGTATAACCTTCGACGATGTATTGCTCATTCCCGCAAAGAGCGAGATCGTACCTAAGATGGTAACTCTTGAAACACACCTTACAAAGAAAATTAAACTTAACATTCCGCTTATGAGCGCAGCTATGGATACTGTAACAGAGTCTGCTCTTGCTATTGCTATTGCAAGAGAGGGCGGCGTTGGTGTAATTCATAAAAATATGCCTATTCAGAAGCAGGTTGAAGAGGTTGAAAGAGTTAAGAGAAGCGAAAACGGAGTTATAAGAAATCCCTTCTTCCTTGCTCCCGATAATACAGTTGCCGAGGCTGATGCTCTTATGGCAAAATATCGCATTTCAGGTGTGCCGATCGTTAATGAGGATAACACACTTGTTGGTATAATTACCAACCGTGACATCAGATTCATTTCCGATTTCAATGTTCCTATTAAGGATCATATGACAAAGGACAACCTTATTACTCTCAAAGAGGGTGCGTCAATTGATGATGCCAAAGCTCTTCTTTGCAAGCACAAGATTGAAAAGCTTCCTATCGTTGATGACGACTATAAGCTTAAGGGCCTTATCACAACAAAAGATATTGAAAAGGCTACTAAGTATCCCAATACAGCCCGTGATGAATTCGGCAGACTCCTTTGCGGTGCGGCTATCGGTGTAACAGACAACGTTATTGAAAGAGCCGGCGCACTCCTCGCAGTTGGCGCAGACTTCCTCGTTCTCGACTCTGCTCACGGTCATTCGAAAAATATTATCGAATGCCTTAAGAAGATCAAGGGCGCATATCCCGAGGCTCAGGTTATTGTTGGTAATATTGCAACTGCAGAAGCGGCAAAGGATCTTTGTGAAGCAGGCGCAGATGCTATTAAAGTTGGTATCGGTCCCGGTTCCATTTGTACAACAAGAATCGTTGCCGGTATCGGCGTACCTCAGATTACAGCTATCATGAATGCTTATTCCGTTGCTAAGGATTACGGTATTCCCGTAATTGCAGACGGCGGCATCAAGTACAGCGGTGACATCACAAAGGCTATTGCGGCAGGAGCCAACGTAATCATGGTCGGTTCTCTTCTTGCAGGATGTGAGGAAAGCCCCGGAGAAAGCGAAATATACCAGGGCAGACAGTTCAAGGTATATCGCGGTATGGGTTCTCTTGCTTCTATGGAAAAGGGCTCCAAGGACAGATACTTCCAGGAGGGCAACAAGAAGCTCGTTCCTGAAGGCGTTGAGGGTCGCGTACCTTACAAGGGACCTCTTGCAGATACCGTTTACCAGCTTATGGGCGGTCTCCGTGCAGGTATGGGTTACTGCGGTACACAGACAGTTGAAGAGCTTAAGGTCAAGGGGCAGTTTGTAAAGATTTCCGGCGCAGGTCTCCGTGAGTCCCATCCCCACGATATCAGCATCACTAAGGAAGCTCCTAACTACTCATCCCATTCATAATAATTTATGTGCGTCCGTATTTCGGACGCACTTTTTTGTGAAAAATTCTTGTTTAATTTATGAAATTTATTATTTTCTATTGACTAAGCTTTTAAAATAAGATACAATAACTGTAAGATATTTTTTAAGGAGTCTGCAAATGTTCAAAAAATTAAAGAACCAAAAATATGCATCGATTGCATATTATGCAGTTTGGGTTATTGCTCTTTGTATAGCGCTTGTATTCGTTCTAAACAGTCTTGACAACATCTGGGCGTATATACGCAACCTTATTACTGCTGTAACTGCGTTCATTTACGGTTTTGTTATAGCTTACATCTGTAACCCAATCTATAAAAAGCTACACACCTACGTATTTGCTTTCATAGAGAAGAAAAAAGCTCATCCAAAGTTAAGAAAGACATTCTCTCTTATCTTTACTTATATCATATTCTTCGGAATTATAGCAATAATCGTATTCTCTCTTATCCCATCCTTCGGCGATAACTTTACCAAGCTTGCCAACAACATAGGATCGTACTTAAATAACGCTATGGTTTGGGTTACTGATTTATTTGAGAATTTAAAGATCAATATACCTATTTTGGATTCTCAAAAAATCATTGATACCCTTACAAACTTTTTAAAAGAGCTTGACCTCACAAAATTTGCGACGATTATTTTGAATACGGGTGTCAGCATAGTTCAGCAAATCATTTACTTTGTAATCGGTCTTATACTTTCCGTATATTTCCTTATGTATAAGCATTCTATGACTGCAAAGATACGTAAGCTACTATGTGCGATGTTCTCAAAGAAAACCTATAACCGCATATGTGAATTTGCAGCTTATACAGACAGAACCTTCGGTAGATACCTTATGGGCGCTGCGCTTGATTCACTTCTTGTAGGAACAATTGTTGTGGTTGTACTTTCGATTTTAGGATATGAATTTGCCCCCCTTATCGGCGTTGTTGTCGGAATTACAAACATCATTCCCTTCTTTGGTCCATTCCTTGGCGCTGTTCCCTCTGCTCTTATTATTCTAATTGCAGACGGTCCTATCAAGATGCTTATATTTGTAATATTCATTCTTGTGCTTCAGCAGATTGACGGTAATATTATTAACCCCCATATCGTAGGCGCTACAACCGGTCTTACACCTATCGGTGTTATCGCTTCGGTAACTGTTTGCTCACACATTTTCGGATTTATAGGAATGGTTATCGGTGTTCCTCTGTTTGCAGTTTTAACTTACATTGTATCCGAAATACTTGACAACAGATTAAAGAAGAAAAATCTTCCGTCAGATACGAAGCTGTTTAAGAATAAGGATATTTATGCGAATGAGGCGTTTATCAATGCGTCCCTTGAAGTTGAGGCTATGAACCTTATCGAGCAGCAGCAGGATGCTGTAGCTATGGCTGAGGAAGCCGAAAAACGTCATACACTTGTAATGCTTAAGCATGAAGAGCTTCTCTATGCTAAGGCGCATCCCGAAGAAGTTGTTGAAGAGCCTGTTAAGAAAAAGGATGAAACCGTAAACGATATCGACGAGGATATAGTAGAAAACGAGCTTGACAGTGACGGTGACAACGACGACGATGATTACCTCGACGACTAAATAATGATAAAAAGGATTATGCGAACCTGCGCATAATCCTTTTCTCAATTTAAATTTATAATATTTTTAAATGCGCACTTGACTTTATTATTATTATATGATATACTGTTTAGGATAAAAAATCAAATAAGAAAACAAGTTGTGATATAAGGTCATACTAGCCGGGGCGTTAGCGGTGCCCTGTACCTGAAATCCGCTATATGCAGGGGTGAATCCTAATCTGAGGACTGTTTTTGTGTGGTCAGCGCCTTTAATGAATGTGTTGACGAATGAGTCTTGCGCAATTTTCGGCTGTGAACCGTGTCAGGTGGGGGACCAAGCAGCACTAAGCAGTTTTGAAGATGTGCCGCAAGGGCGCTTGTTCCGAGCAAACGTTACTGGTTTGCGCATGTAAGGGCAGCTCGAATTTTAGGTGTATGATCTTATATGACAGCTTGTTTTTTAATAAATTATCAAGGAGGAACGGAAATGCATCAGGCTTTATACAGAAAATACCGTCCGTCAGTTTTTGACGACGTTTCAGGACAGGAGCATATTACTTCTATTTTAAGATACGAAGCGCTTCATAACTCCGTTTCCCACGCTTACTTGTTTGCGGGCTCGAGAGGAACGGGTAAAACCACCTGCGCAAAGATACTTGCCAAGGTTGTAAACTGCCTTGATCCCATTGACGGAAATCCCTGTAACGAATGTGAAAACTGTCTTGCTATTGATTCGGGCAACGCTACCGACGTTGTGGAAATGGATGCGGCGACAAACACCGGCGTTGATTATATTCGAGATCTTCGAGACAGTGTAATGTACACTCCCGCTATGTTGAAAAAGCGCGTTTATATCATTGACGAGGCACATATGCTCTCCGATAGCGCTTTTAATGCTCTTTTAAAATCCATTGAGGAGCCGCCCGAACACGTACTTTATATTTTTGCGACGACGGAGCCTCATAAAATTCCGGCAACGATTATTTCAAGATGCCAAAGATTTGAATTCAGAAGAATTTCGATTTCCGATCTTTCCGAAAGACTTATGTATATTGCGTCCGAGGAAGGTATTGATTTGAGCGAAGAGGGCTCTGCTTTGATTGCCAAAACCGCCCAGGGCGGTATGCGTGACGCCATATCCTTAATGGAGCTTTGCGCAGGCTCTCACAGAAGAATCGATGCTGAGCTTGTTAATGAAATTCTCGGTACAAGCTCATACGATAAGATGTATGACGTTGCAATGGCTATTGCAAATAAGAATTACGCAAGGCTATTTCAGATTATTAACGATATCGTAGTTTCCTCAAAGGATATTTTGGTATTTTTCTCTGATTTAACGTCATTTTACCGTGATATGACCGTGCAGAAGTCATCGGGAATATCCGATTATCTTGATCTTGCTCCTCAGGAATATCAGCTCCTTTGCGAGGTTACGTCATTGTTCGATATGGCTACTCTTCTTTATCATTCCCGTCTTCTTGACGAGGCTTACGCCAATATGATGCGCAACCCTACCAATAAGCGTCTATGCGCAGAGCTTACTCTCATGAAGATGTGTGATTCAAAGCTTTCATCCACAACGGATGCGCTTCTTGCGAGAATTGCAGCATTAGAAAATAAGGTTGCGCTTTTATCCAAGGGTATCCAGACAGAACCGATACCCCATACGGTTGTTCCCATAAGCAACGAAATTAAAAAGGCTGCGGTGGATATAAAACCTGTAATTGAGGAAAAAAAGGATATTGTTAAGGAAGCAGTCAAGCCCGTTGAGCTTTATAACTGGAACGAAATTATAGCAAAGGCAGGAGAAAACGATCCCGCTGTTGAAAGCTTTTTAAAGAGCTGCCGTTGCTATGAGTTAAACGGCGTATATAAGGTAATATCAGCACACAGGCTTATGGCCACAATGCTTGATTCACCTAAAAACAAAAGAGTGTTATTTGATGCTATGGTATGCTGCGATACGGATATAGATTCTCCCGAGCAGATAAAAATATCATTTGAAGAACAGAAGGCTCAGACATCTGACCTTGATGAATTTTAATTATTAAGAAAGGCGGTATATATTATGAAGGCAATGGTTCCAAAGGGTCCCAGCATGAACGAAATGTTAAGACAGGCTCAGAAAATGCAGGAGGATATGCAGAATAAACAGGCTGAGCTTGAGGCAAAGGAATACGAGGTTTCCGCAGGCGGCGGAGTTGTAAAGGTAAAAATCAACGGTAAGCGTGAGGTTCTTTCAATTGACATCGCTCCCGAAATAGTTGATCCTGACGATATCGAGACACTTTCCGATATTATGGTTGCTGCCATGAACGAAGCTATCAAGAAGGTAAATGCAGATTCCGATGCCGAAATGCAGAAGCTTACAGGCGGTATGGGCGGCTTCGGTATGCCCGGTTTATTCTGATGGATACGTTATTAAAGCCACTTCAGGAGTTGTCGGAAAAATTTCGTTCTCTTGACGGTGTTGGAAAGAAAAGCGCTGTCCGTATGGCTTTTTCGGTACTCAATATGACCGAGGATGAGGCTGCTTCCTTTGCTCAGGCAATTCTTGATGCTAAAACCAAGATATGCCTTTGCAAGCGTTGTCAAAGCATTTCCGTATCCGAGCTGTGCTCTATTTGCGCATCCGATACAAGAGATCATTCCGTTATTTGCGTTGTTGAGGATGCGCAAAGCGTTATGGCTCTCGAAAAGGTAAAGGAATATAACGGCGTTTACCACGTATTGAACGGTGTTATCTCACCTATGAAGGGTATAGGCCCCGAAAAGCTTAAAATAAAGGAGCTTCTTGAAAGGATAAATAACGAGGATATTCAAGAGGTTATTGTTGCAACAAACCCCACTGTCGAGGGTGAGGCAACGGCTATGTACGTTTCAAGACTGCTTAAGCCCTTTGACATTAAGGTTACAAGAATTGCAAACGGCTTACCCGTTGGCGCAGACCTTGAATACGCAGATGCGGTTACCCTTTACAGAGCGATACAGGGCAGACGCGAAATTTAAATATTACAGGAACAGATATGAAATACACTTTTTTTGATATAGAGTGCGCTAACTGTTTCCAGGGCAGAGGTAAAATTTGCTCATTCGGCTACGTCGTAACCGATGAAAGCTTCAACATTCTGAAAAAAGAGGATGTTATAATAGATCCCCATTCGAAATTCCATCTTACAGGCAGAGGTAACCGTCCGGGAATAGTTCTTGCCTATGATGAGGAGGAATTTAAATCAGCGCCAAGATTCCCTCATTTTTACAGAAAGATAAGGGAGCTTCTTACAGATCCCGACTCATTGATATTCGGTTTCTCCGTAATGTCAGATGCGGGATATATCAAAAGCGAATGTGAAAGATACAAAAAAGAGATATTTGATTACGATTTTGTAGACGTACAAAGAATCTTTACGGATATGCATTCACTTACCAACACTCCTTCCCTGCTTCACGCCGCTGAGGAATACAATTCAGAGGAAACGCAGGACGTACATAAAAGCGACGATGACGCTTATCTTACAATGAAGGTGCTCAAGGGCATATGTATGACGACCGGTCTTTCAGTTACTGAGATTATTGAAAAATATCCTAACGGCAAGTGCTGGTGCAGGGATGGTGCTATAGATACCGAATATACAAGGTATAAGGAGCTTTTAAAGGCGCAAAAGCTTTCAAGAATGGAAAAGCTTACCGGAAGTAAAAGAAAAAACTGGATATGCGCATCAAGAGAAAACCATTACGAATTTTCAAGATATGTGGCAAGGGTATTCTCCGATTTCAAGGCTGACACACCTATAAGAAAAAAACGATTCTGTATAAGTAATCTTTATGAGGATTATCATTTTAATGAAATGATGAATATCGTATCATTACTTGCAAAGCAGGGTGCTTTGTACACAACAAGGGTGCAGACCTGCGATATATTTGTGGAATCAGAGCTTAAAAACGGCAAAGGCGAAAGCTATGAATGTTATAGAAAAAATAAGGTCAACAGACTTTTGGAAGAGGAAGGAAAAGAGGTTACGGTAATCAGCTTTAACGAGCTTTTAACTATGCTTGGCGTTACCGAGGACGAAATAAGTGTTTTGGATAAAAGCACACTCTCTCCCCTTAAGAAAAAACGTAAAATAAGAGCAAAGGCTTAAAAAGCTTAAAACAGACGGGAAAAACCCGTCTGTTTTTGCGTTATAAATTCACTACAAAGGTGAAACTAATCACATATAGTGATATTGATATATGTACAAAAAGGTGTTATAATTTAAAAAACGCTAAAAGGAGAATTCTATGAAGCTTAATATAGGTAAAAGCATTAAAAATCTTCGAAAGTCAAAAGGAGTTACCCAAGAACAACTCTCCGAAATTCTTGGTGTTTCATGTCAATCTGTTTCAAGATGGGAAAACGAATTTTGTTATCCCGACATTGAGCTAATACCAATAATTGCCTCGTATTTCGGAGTCACCGTAGATGAGCTTATGTGCATACACAATATATCGGACAAGCATAAAATAGAAAAGATACTTACCGAACATAAAAATTTAATAAGTAATGGCAAAATAAATGAATCTATAAAGCTCGCTAAGTCAGGAATAACCGAATATCCTGCAAACTTAGATATTGCTGTCTGTCTTTTATATTCTTTATTTATATACTGTCATAACAGTTCTCTTTCAATCGACGAATCTCGGGAATATGACGAGGAAATTTTATTATTGGCTAACAGGATAATAAGGGAAAGCGACAACATAGATATTGTATTGCAAACAAAATCCCGTCTTGCTTTTCATCATTGTAAAATGGGTAGAAAAAAAGAAGGGAGAAAATTATACGAGGAGCTTCCTTCCGTATTACTTTGCAGAGAAATGCGTATATTGTCATCACTCGACGATAAAGAAAAAATATACGCCGCACAGGATTTAATAAGGAAAAGCTATAATCTTTTGAGTAAAGCTATGTGGGACTTGGCAATAAATTGCTCAATTCCCGACAAAACTGCCTTGATAATATTAGAAAAGAGGGAGCAACTTGACGAATTGATATACGATGGTGAGTTTCCAAATTACACTTGGGACAAAGCGCTTTCGCATATAGAAGCCGCAAAACTTTATGCAAAAGAAAACAATGTAGATAAAGCTATAATTCATTTAAAAAAAGCAGTACAGTTTGCTCTGGATTACGATAAAAGACCAAAGGAAAAGAATTTTTATTCTACACTACTTGGAAAATTTTCTAAAAACCGCAGTGAATACGCAAGCGCAGATACACGTTCTCTTTCCGAAATTATGAAGAACGATTGGTTGCAATCACCATATTTTGATTTATTACGTAATTACAATGAGTTTTTAAACATTCTATCAAATTTATCACGCTAAGGTTAATCAATCCTATCGTGCCACGATATGTTATTCCATACTGTCAAATGTTAAAATTGATTTGAAGTGAGGTGGAATAATGAACTTAAAAGCTATGTTTCCTCCATCAAATGGATGCACCTGCTCTATCTGCCAAAGTTATTGTAAACGCCCCGGTTGGTGGACCGTAGACCAGGCAGAATTAGCCATAACCTTAGGATATGCTGACAGAATGATGATGGAAATTTCTCCGGATTTTCGTTATGCGGTTCTCTCTCCCGCATTTTACGGTTGCGAAGGATATATTGCTACGAATGAAGCTTCAAAAAATTATTGCAATTTTTTAAAGAATGGATTATGTGAATTGCACAACACAAAAATTCTTCCGCTTGAATGCGCTTTCTGCCATCACGAAAGAACGGGACAAGGAAAAATCTGCCACGACGCAATATCTATGGAATGGAAAACCTTAAGAGGTCAAGGTCTGGTCGCTAAATGGCAAGACATAGTAAACCTTGACGAAAAGCTAAAATAACTTAGATGGAGACTTTAGCTATGGGAAATGAAAGCACAAACTGGGGACAAAGTGTCACCGGAGTTGTTATTAAGGACAACAAGGTGTTACTTGCACGTCATACATACGGCAGCGGAAAAGATATGTTAATCATTCCGGGGGGATATGTAAATATTGGAGAAACACCCCAAGACGCTTTAGTGAGAGAGTATTTAGAGGAAACTCAAATAAGAATCAAACCGCTAAATATTATTGGTATCAGATTTAATATGCACGATTGGTATATTGCTTTTCGAGCTGAATATGTTTCAGGCGAAGCAAGCTCTGACAACGATGAAAACAGTGAAGTTTTATGGATAGGAATTGATGAAGCATTATCAAGAGATGACGTTCCGGAACTTACAAAAAAATTAATTCTAAGTGCGATTTCAAAAGATAGTGGGTTAACATATACGGATTATCAAGGTAGTACGAAAAATGCACCATATTCACTATATTGTTTGTGACAGATAATTGGATGATGATTTCTAAAAGCCTTTCTTTACATAATGGAGCCTTTTTTGTTCATCTATGTCTTATCATTTTTCCTGACAAGCACTGTATTTGTGTCTACAAATAAAAAACACGGCATACCTCAAAAGAGGTGTGCCGTATTTTTTAAAACTATCCTTCAGCAGTGTACAACACCATTAAATTGAGTCTTTTTTGGCTAAACTTTTATTCCGCGGAGATTATATAGTAGTATACGGGCTGAGCACCGTTATATACTGTTATCTCAGCGTCTGTGCCTGCTAATTTAGACTCAAATATGTCAGCGACGTTCTGAGCCTCCTCCTCGGTTACTCCCTCTCCGTAATATATGCTTATAAAGCTTTTACCGCTTTCCTTTACCTTTTCTGCAAGAGCCTCATATAAAACGGTAAGGTCCTTATCGGAGCAAAGAAGCTTATCCTTGTAAAGAGCGAGATAATCCCCCTCCTTTATGTCCATATCGTCAAAGTTGGAGTTTCTTGCAGCATATGTAATCTGCATTGTATCAACACCCGCTATAATTTCAGTCATAGCCTCTTTATTTTCTTCAACCTCTGCCTCGGGGTCAAAGCCAAGCATAGCGGTAAAGCCCTGAGGAATTGTCTTTGTGGGAATCACAATTACCCTCTTATCCGTGAGCTCCGCTACCTGATTTGCAGTCATTATAATATTTTTGTTATTGGGGAATATAAACACGTTTTCCGCATCAACCTGCTCGCAAGCCTTGAAAAGATCCTCTGTTGACGGATTCATTGTCTGTCCGCCGGAAACGATAACGTCAACTCCAAGCTCGGTAAACATTGCATTAATACCCTCTCCGTTAGCTACGGAAACGAAGCCGTATTTCTTCAGCTCTTTCTTAGGTGTTTCTGGTTCTACAAGCTTATTCGTATGCTGAGTACGCATATTCTCTACCTTTACAGTTTCGTAAATACCGTACTTAAGAGCCTCTCCGAGAACTGTGTGAGGATCGTTTGTATGAACGTGAACCTTGATTATTTCACCGTCGTCAACAAGAACGATACTGTCGCCCATTCCGTTAAGATACGCTTTCAAGGGAGCGGAATCGCTGTCTCCGTCGTGCTTTCTTACTATAAACTCCGT
>JAFVYY010000134.1 GCA_017508405.1 Clostridia bacterium | reverse complement strand
TGATCTCAAGGTGCAATTCACCCATACCTGCGATAATGGTCTGACCGGTCTCATCGTCGGTGTAGGTACGGAAGGTAGGATCCTCCTCAGCAAGCTTTGCGAGGGCGATACCTATCTTCTCCTGACCTGCCTTGGTCTTAGGCTCGATAGCAACTCTGATAACGGGTTCGGGGAATTCCATGGACTCAAGGATGATAGGATTCTTTTCATCACAGAATGTATCACCTGTTGTGGTGTTCTTTACACCGATAACAGCGGCGATATCACCAGCGTAGCATACGTCGATGTCTGCTCTGTCGTTTGCGTGCATCTGAAGAATACGACCGAATCTTTCAGTCTTATCCTTAGAGGAGTTATATACAGATGTACCAGCCTGTACAGCGCCTGAGTAAACTCTGAAGAAGCAAAGCTTACCAACGAAGGGGTCTGTCATAATCTTGAATGCGAGAGCAGAGAAAGGCTCTGTATCGCTGGAATGACGAACGTCCTCATCGCCTGTTTCGGGATTAACACCCTTGATAGCGGGGATATCTGTAGGAGCGGGCATGTACTCGATAACTGCGTCAAGAAGCTTCTGTACGCCCTTATTCTTGTAAGATGTTCCGCAGCATACGGGAACGATCTGGTTTGCAATTACTGCCTTACGAAGTGCAGCCTTGAGCTCTTCAACAGAAGGCTCTTCGCCCTCAAGGTACATCATCATAAGATCATCGTCTAATGCGCAGATAGATTCTACGAGGTTCGCTCTGTACTCTTCTGCTTTAGAAAGCATATCAGCAGGGATATCTTCAACTCTCATATCCTTACCGAGGTCGTCGTAATAAACGTCTGCTTTCATTTCAAAAAGGTCGATGATACCTTTAAATGTGTCTTCAGAACCGATAGGCAACTGAATCGGTACTGCGTTAGCATGGAGTCTTTCCTTCATCATGCCCACAACTCTGTAAAAGTCTGCGCCCATGATGTCCATCTTGTTAACGTATGCCATACGGGGAACGCCATACTCATCAGCCTGTCTCCATACGGTTTCAGACTGGGGCTCAACGCCACCCTTTGCACAGAATACGGTAACGGATCCGTCAAGGACCTTAAGTGAACGCTGTACCTCAACGGTAAAGTCAACGTGACCGGGGGTATCAATGATGTTGATACGTGTAGGCTGGAACTGATTTGCAGAACCGGACCAGAAGCATGTTGTTGCGGCAGAAGTAATTGTAATACCTCTTTCCTGCTCCTGAGCCATCCAGTCCATTGTAGCAGAACCTTCGTGAGTTTCACCTATCTTGTGTGTTTTACCTGTGTAGAACAGGATACGCTCTGTAGTAGTGGTCTTACCTGCGTCAATGTGCGCCATAATACCAATATTACGGGTATTTTCAAGTGAATATTCTCTTGGCATCTGTTTGTTTCCTTTCGTTTAATAGGACAGCGATTAATATCTGTAATGAGCAAATGCTTTGTTAGCTTCTGCCATTCTGTGTGTTTCTTCCTTCTTCTTGAAGGCACCGCCAAGGCTGTTCTTTGCATCGAGGATCTCGTTTGCAAGTCTTTCAGCCATTGTTCTTTCACCACGGTTTCTTGAATATGTTGTTATCCAACGAAGACCAAGTGTCTGACGTCTTTCAGCTCTTACTTCCATAGGTACCTGGTAGTTAGAACCGCCAATACGGCGAGCCTTAACCTCCAATACAGGCATTACGTTCTCAAGAGCCTGTGTGAACGCCTCAAGTCCGTTCTGTCCGGACTTTTCTTCTACTATCTTAAATGCGTCGTAAACGATCTTCTGAGCTACACCCTTCTTACCATCAAGCATGATGTTGTTGATGAGCTTTGTTACGAGCTTTGAATTGTAAAGCGGATCCGGCAATACATCTCTTTTGGAAATTTGACCTCTTCTCGGCACGTTGCTTGCCTCCTTCATTAAAAATATGATATCATTGGTACTCGAAAGAAAATCTCCCGTCATGTCCGTACAAGTGTCACTGATATAAACATTTATTTTATTCAGTTAACTGTTTCGGAATTACGAAAATTTAACTTCTTTTCACCTTGTTATGTGCAATTATTTCTTCTTTGCACGCTTAGCGCCGTACTTGGAACGGCTCTGATTACGGTTTGCAACGCCCTGTGCGTCAAGTGTACCACGAATGATGTGGTAACGGCAACCAGGCAAGTCTCTTACTCTACCGCCACGGATAAGCACAACGGAGTGTTCCTGAAGGTTGTGTCCGATACCGGGAATGTAAGAAGTTACTTCCATACCGTTTGTAAGCTTTACTCTTGCGATCTTACGAAGAGCTGAGTTAGGCTTCTTAGGTGTTGTAGTAGTAACCTTTGTACATACGCCTCTCTTCTGAGGTGCGCTCTGCTCAACTACCTTGTTTTTCAAAGTGTTGAAACCTGTCTGGAGAACAGGAGTCTTTGACTTATATGTCTTATCTGTTCTACCCTGCTTAACAAGTTGGTTAAAGGTTGGCATTTTTTTCCTCCTTCTTCAAAAATAAATGTTTATACCTCTATGCCGAATACGACATGATGTATCGATTTTGTGCTAAACCCCTAAAATAGGCATAGTTATACCTTTTAAAGGAGTTCACGCAGAATGTATTATAACATCTTTAAAAAACAAAGTCAAGAAAAAGAGTTTTTACGCAAATATTTCTCTCTTTTGCACAATTTTCTAAAATTATTTTAAAGTTTTTTGGTTATTTTTTTGTTAAAAATCACGATATTTTATATATATAACTTTTATCTACATTAAATAATGAAGAGTTTTTCAAAAAAAGCTTCCAAAAACTGTTTCAATTCAATTTGATAAGTTGACTTGAAATGAGAGATAAATTATGGTATCATAGTTTAAAATAAAAACCAAAGGAATTTACTATGAGCTTCTTTATTACGCTATCCGCTGTGGCGATAATGCTGATATACGCCGTGCCGGGATTTCTGCTTATAAAAACCGGCCTTGTAAAGGATGAGCATATTCCGTCGTTTTCAAAGCTTCTTATGTTCGTTTGTCAGCCCTGTATAACCATTTATTCGTTCAGACAGGTTACATTCACACCGGAATCATTCAAAAATCTATTAATATGCCTTGGTCTTGCTACGGGTCTTCAGCTCGGAATGGTACTTCTTTATTTTGTCCTTTTCAAAAGGAAAAGACAGGATATTCTTTGGAGAATTATAAATCTTGCATCCGTACTTTCAAACTGCGCATTTCTTGGTATTCCTATACTCGAAGCCCTTCTTCCTGACCATCCGGAGGCTCTTGCGTACTCCAGTGTATTCGGCGTAGCTATGACACTTATCGGATGGACCGCAGGACTCTACATAATCTCTCTTGATAAAAAGTACATAAAGCCGAAAAAAATACTTTTAAATCCGGGAACGATAGGTTTTATCATTGCTCTAATCATGTATTTCTTCAGCATCCGCTTACCCGACGGCATGGAGGATATGCTTACGCTCCTTGGCAGAATGTCAACTCCCCTTTGTATGATCATTATGGGTATGCGGCTTGCAACAGTTAAAATACAAGCTATATTCTGTGACGTACGTCAGTATCTTGCGGTTTTCCTTAATCAAATCGCTTTCCCCCTTATAGCCTTCGCTATAATGTACTTTATGCCCATTTCTCCCATACTTAAGCAGTCCGTATTTATACTTTGTGCCTGCCCTGTTGCAAGCATGGTTCAGAACTATGCCGAGCTTATCGGTGAAGGAAACGATAAGGCGGCAAATATGGTGCTTCTCGGCACTATGTCAAGTGTGCTTACGGTTCCACTTGTGTGCCTATTGATTTAAAATTAGCAAAACAAAAGCCGACTGGTTTCAGTCGGCTTTATTTTGTTATTTATCGCAATAAGCCTCAGTATTTCATACCGTACTCATCGTATGCGTTCTTATCGCGGTTCTTATTTATGATATTGATGATATCAGCGTAATCGTCCTCCTTGATTTCGGAGCTGACCTTAACCGTGGTCTCATCAACATCATCTGTATTTACATTCTGCTTAACATGCTTAGTGGGAACTCTGTCAAAGCCTGTTGCAATAATCGTGATCTTTACTGTATCAACAAGAGTCTCATCAAAGGTTGCACCCCAAATAATGTTTGCATTGGATGCGGCAGCCTCAGTAATCATCGTAGAAGCGCTGTATACCTCATCAAGCTCAACCTCGGGGGAAACCGTAATGTTAACAAGAATACCGCTTGCACCGTCAATAGAAGTTTCAAGCAAGGGGCTGGCAATAGCCGCCTTAGCAGCGTCAACAGCCTTATTTTCACCCTTAGCCTCACCAACGCCCATATGAGCAAGACCTGCATCCTTCATAATAGTGGTAACGTCGGCAAAGTCAAGGTTTACAAATCCAACTACGTTGATAAGGTCGGAAATGCTCTTTACACCGTGCTTAAGAACGTCATCGGCAATAGCAAATGCATTCATAAGTGTGACTCTCTGTCCGGAAACCTCTTTAAGTCTTTCGTTAGGAATAACAACAAGAGCGTCTACGTACTTTGCAAGCTCTGCAATTCCGTCATCAGCCTGACTCATTCTGCGAGGACCCTCGAACTTAAAGGGCTTAGTTACAATACCTACTGTAAGTACGCCCATTTCCTTTGCAAGCTTAGCAACAACGGGTGCTGCACCTGTTCCGGTTCCGCCGCCCATACCTGCTGTTACAAATATCATATTAGCGCCTTCAATAGCACGTCTGATCTCATCGATGCTTTCTTCTGCGGAAAGAGTTCCGATTTCCGGCTTAGCGCCCGCTCCTCTACCGCCTGTTATATTTTCACCTATACAGATCTTAGTAGCTGCGCTTGTTTTTGTAAGCGCGGCTCTGTCGGTATTTATTGTGATAAACTGAACCCCCTTGATGTTGGAAGAAATCATTCTGTTAACAGCGTTATTACCGCCGCCGCCTACGCCGATAACTCTTATATCAACGCCGGAATCAAAATCGTTGTCAAGTTCAAATGGCATTGTTTTTACCTCCGCATAAAATTCTGCTTCTCTATCTTATAATACACTCTTTTCCGACTTATTTCAAGTATTTTTGGAGATTTTAAGAGAAATATTTTAAATAACTATAACATTTTAGCACCGGCTGATCAAAAAGTCAATAGAAAAATGCTAATTTTTCGGTTATGCAAGCAAAGAAACCTTGTTTATCTTAAGCGATGCGCTCTTACACGTAAACGTTATTTCCGTCTGGCCTTTCATAAGAGATATTGCGGATTTAGTAGTTCCGGATCCGCCGTCTGTTCCGTGGGTCACAAAGGCGCAGTCTCCTGTTCCCTTTATCTGTGCTATAATTGCTATCTGCGCAAGAGCGGAAAGCTCTGTGGAGATTTCAAGCTCGATAATGTATCTTCCGGATTTTTTAACCTCAAAGGTAATGGGCTTGTTAAGCTCTATACTATCAAACGAGCAAGCTACGTCAAGTCCGGACGTATCCATATTTGCAAGCTCGTATGTAAAGCCGTTTGCACGGAATCTCTCGTATGCATGGGTGTACATTACAAAGCTGCAAAGATTCTTCGCACATCTTTGAAGCTCCGCTCTCTTGAGATATCCGCTCTCAAGAGCAGAAATAATATTGTCATCATATGTTTTTGCATTGGGAACTACCATGTAAACGTCGTTTACGGATTTTACCATGCTTGCAACGTCCTTCATATTTCGGTTACCCTCATAGTCGGTTATCCACGCCCACCAGTCCGTCATTACAAAGCCGTCATATTTCCATTCGTCACGAAGAAGAACCTTTGTCATATCGTAGTTGGATGCAGCGTGATGGGAATTAACAATGTTATACGATGTCATTATTGCCTTACATTCACCGTATTTAACCGCCATTTCAAAGGGCTTTGCGTAAATTTCCCTTGCAGCTCTTTCCGACATTACAGAGTCGCTGCTGTGACGCTTCCACTCCTGACTGTTCGCCATATAATGCTTAACCGTACAGTAAACTCCCGCTTTTTTAAGACCGAGAGATATAGCAACCGCCATACTGCCCGCAAGATACGGATCCTCGGAGAAATACTCGAAATTTCTGCCATTCAAGGGGTTTCTGTGAATATTGATACCTGGGCCTAGAATTACGTCTATTTCATATGCGGACATTTCAACACCCTCAAGAGAGTAAAGCTCGGATACAAGCTCTTTGTTGAAGGTACAAGCAAGGCAGGTACCGTTAGGCATACTTGTTGCAAGTAATCCGCTGTCCATACGGATACCCGAAGGACCGTCTGTGGTGCATACAATGGGGATTCCGAAGGATATAAGCTCCTCTGTAACTCCTCCAAAGCAGCTACCCGTACCGGGCGTTACCTTAGGGCTATTCATTCCCTCGCCACGAACAAGGCAGGCAAGATCGTTGTCGGAAAGCTGGGCTATGAACTCATCCATTGTGTTTTTACCGCATCTTACATCCTCAAGCTTGATTCCCTTATCTCCCGTGTACTGGATTTCCTCGGGAATTGAATTTTCAACTCTGTCGGCGTATGAATACGTACAGGTAGGAACTTCCTCGTACGTTACGTTCATATTTTCATCCGGCTTGATCCTTTCAAAGGGAACAACGGGTGTAAGCGCTTCCGTACACATTTCGGTAACCGTGTCGCTTTCAATTTTGTATACAAGCGTCTTTTCTGCACTTCTTACATCCGAGCCAACGTAGATATAGTATTCCCCTGCCTCGAGAACGTAGCAGTTTTTATATCCTGTAGCTCCCGAATCATCATAGGATGCCATATCGGATACAGAAAGCTCCAGTGTAACCGAGCAGGACTCTCCAGGCTTTAGCTCGGCAGTCTTTTCATATGCGCCAAGGGAACGAACGCTCTTTCCAAGCTTGCCCTGCGGAGCCTCATAATAAAGCTGAACTACCTCTTTACCCGCATATTCTCCTACATTCTTTACTGTCGCTTCTACTGTGATTTTGTCATTTTTTACACACCCTGTGGCGTTTATTTCGAATTTTGTATAAGAAAGGCCATAGCCGAACGGGTATACCACCCTATCCTTGCAAAACGTTTCAAAATAGCGATAACCAACGTAGATATCCTCTTTGTAAAGGTTACGTATCGAATCTCCGAAATTAGCCGTGGAGGGATAATCATCTATACTTTCCGCAACTGTGTCAGCAAGCTTACCTGAGGGACTGACAATACCGCAAAGAACGTTTGCGCAAGCCGAACCGCCGCACATTCCTCCCTGCCATACGTAAAGAACAGAGGAGATCCCGTACTTTTTCACCCAGGACATATCAATTACGCTTCCTACGTTGAGAATTACGCATACGTTATCAAACTCAGCGCTTACCTTTTGTATCATATCCTCTTCCTTAGAGGTTAGAAGATAGCTGCCCTCGGATGCGGAATTATCCTTATCCTCACCTGCGGTTCTGCCTATTACTACAATCGCCTTGTCGCCGAATTTTCGAGCATTCTTAACGATCTCTTCGGAAAGCTCCATTTCCTCCTGACACCAAGGCTCCTGCGCCCATCCGCCGTCACCTACGTCAAAAGGATTGTCTTTTATCCACTCGGCATATACGTTTTCAAGCTCTTCGTTTACAAAAACCGTGCCGATGGCTTTAAGCTCGTCTACGATATTAGTTACGTATTTTACGTTGACAAGACCGCCTGAGCCTGTTCCGCTTTTATAATATTCCTTTTGTATTCTGCCAAATACAGACACTCTGTCGCCCTTTTTGAAGGGAAGCATACTATTTTTATTCTCGAGAAGAACGATACCCTCCATAGCAGCCTTAAGGGAAAGCTCCTCAAGCTCACAAAGGGGCTCCTTCTTAAGATTAGCAAGATCATATCCTTTATAATGGCTCAATTCGTATTTCATTTTATCCTCCAAACCTCTCTTTTGCTTCCTTCAAAAGAGATTCCTTATTATTTTCAAGCTTTTCTTCTATCACGGATTTCAAAAGATACTCAAGGATATTACCAAGGATCTTACCTCTTGTAAACCCATTGTTTATAAGGTCATTGCCGTTTACCGCAAGATCCTTAAGGGAAAGACATGCGCCCTCCGCAAGTATATCATTAGCAATCTTTTCCACAACGTCAAAATGCTTTGCCCTGTCATATAGGTGGCTCTGCGCAGCATTATCTGCTCTTTGCAGACTGAGAAGCTCAAAAAAAGCCTTCTCTCCCATTCTGTTCAGCCTCTTTTTTACGTATATTTTATCTTCCTCGATTACCGTATCGTGAACTCTGACAAGCAAAAGAACTCTATCCCTTGTGAAATTATCATACTTATATTCTTCAAGGTAGCGACGAGCTATCTCCTCGCTTTTATGCGGGTGCCCGTAAAAATGTCCCTCTCCGTTTTCATCAATACTGAAGCTTGATACTTTTCCGGTATCGTGCAAAAGCGCCGCTAAACGAAGATAGGGAATCGGCTCGATTTTTTCAACACAAACAGCCGTATGTGTCAAAATATCGTATATATGGTGTCGATTTTTTTGGTCAAATCCTCGCATTAAAGAAATTTCGGGAATGATTTCTCCGATTATCTCCCACATATCAAGGAGCGTTTTCTTTACATATGCTCCGCACAAAAGCTTATTTATTTCCTCGGCAATTCGCTCCTTTGATATTTTATGAAGAAGATGCTTCAAATCAAGCATGGCCTGTTTTGTATGCTTCTCTATTTCAAATCCGAGAACCGATGCGAATCGCACTCCTCTCAGTATTCTTAAAGCATCCTCTTTAAATCTCTCATATGGGTTGCCTATCGCTCTGATTATACCGTTTTCTATATCCTCTTTTCCACCGAAAAGGTCTACTACGGTATCACATCCGTCATATGCAAGAGCGTTTACGGTAAAATCACGTCTGCTTAAATCAAGAGAAAGACTGCTTGTAAATTCCACGCTGTCGGGATGCCGTGAGTCCGTATAAGCGCCCTCCTGTCTGTAGGTTGTGATTTCTATATTTTCACCGTTTACAACAACGGTTACGGTGCCGTGCTTTATACCTGTTTCCACAACCGTAAAATCACGGAATACGTATTTTGTAATATCAGGAGTTGCATTTGTGGTAATATCAAAATCATGCGCGCCGTGATTAAGATACATATCCCTTACGCTTCCGCCGACTATATATGCTTCATAGCCTTGTGAATGAAGTCTGTCAAGAACCAAAAACGCGCCCTTACTTATTTTAAAATTCAAACGTTTACCTCATTTGCACATTTCAAGAAATGCTTCTTTATCTATTATTTTTACACCTAAAGACTGCGCCTTAGTAAGCTTTGAGCCTGCCGCCTCACCTGCTAAAACGTAATCCGTCTTTTTTGATACGGATGATGATACCTTACCGCCTCTTGCCTTTATCATTTCGGCGGCTTCATCCCTTGTCATATTTTCAAGAGTTCCCGTAAGAACAAAGGTAAGTCCCTCAAATTCGTTACTTAATTCCTTTATCTCTTCGCTGGTTACGACTCCTGCCGACTGAAGCTTGGAAATTATATATTTTGTAGACTCCTTTTTAAAGAAATCAACAACGCTCTCTGCCATTACAAGTCCAAAATCCTGTGTCTCCGTGATTTCCTCCACCGTAGCGTCGTAAATAGCCTCAACAGAGCCGAATTTTGAAGCAAGCTCAGCAGATGCAACCTCGCCTATATGACGAATACCCAAAGCAAAAATAAGTCTGCCAAGACCCGATTTTTTAGATGCTTCAACAGAAGAAATAAAGTTTTCGGCGCTTTTTTCACCCATTCTGTCGAGTGAAGCGATTTCTTCCTTTGTAAGATAATATAAATCAGACGGGTCGTGAATCAAATGATTGTCAAGAAGCGCCTTTACAAGCTTACCTCCGACGCCCTCAATATTCATAGCCTTTTTAGAAGCAAAATGCTCAATATTTCTTGCAAGCTGAGCGGGACACGCAGGATTTGTGCATCTGAGAGCTCCGAGAGTAAAATCCTCTCCGTCATCAACAAAATTCTTCGCATCGTCATAGGTCAGCTCTCCGCCGCATGAGGGACATCTTTCGGGCATTTCGTAGGGCTCTTCGCTTCCGCATCTGTCCTCTTTAACCGAGGACACCACCTCGGGAATTATATCTCCCGCCTTCTGTACGATTACGTTATCGCCTATTCTTATATCCCTGTCTCTTATGATATCTATGTTGTGAAGCGTTGCTCTTGAAACCGTTGTTCCCGCAAGCTTTACAGGCTCTAATACTGCGTTCGGCGTAAGAACTCCCGTACGTCCTACCTGAACGACAATGTCAAGAAGCTTGGTTTTCTTTTGCTCGGGCGGATATTTATACGCCACCGCCCATTTTGGTGTGCTTGTTCCCTCTCCAAGCTCCTTTCTCTTCTCAAGAGAATTTACCTTAATTACTGCGCCGTCAATATCATAAGGAAGACTTGCTCTTTTATCTCCCAAGGATTTTACTGCATTTACAATATCATCCTCATTAGAGCTTATACAAAGCATCGGTATAGGCTTGAAGCCAAGCTCCTCTATTTTATCAATAGTTTCCTTATGAGTCGTCACGGAGCTGTCGTCAAAGGATCCGCTCTGATAGTTGAAAACAAATATGTCAAGTCCGCGCTTTGCTGTTTCCTTTGAATCAAGACAGCGAAGAGATCCTGCCGCCGCATTTCTCGGATTTGCCCATAAAGCTTCCCCATCCTCTTCCTTTTGTCTGTTCAGCTTTTCAAAGGAGGCGTGAGGCATAAACACTTCGCCTCTTACCGTAATATCTATGGGAGATGTCAGCTCCAAGGGAATCGTACGAATGGTTTTTACATTTTGAGTTACGTTTTCACCAACGTCTCCGTTTCCTCGTGTTGCTCCGACGGAAAGAATACCCTTTTCGTATTTTAGCGACACGCTGAGTCCGTCAATTTTCGGCTCTACGGAAAATTCTGTATTATCTCCTGTTTCAGCCTTAACCTGACGGATAAAGTCTACAAGGGCATCAAAATCAAATACATCCGTAAGGCTTCCCATCCTTACTTCGTGCTTTACCTTTTCGAATTTATCAAGAGCCTTTCCGCCAACTCTGTGAATCGGGGACGTAGGATCATAATATTCGGGGTGAGCTGCCTCGAGGCTTTTAAGCTCCTCAAACATTCTATCGTATTCAAAGTCCGATATTTCGGGAGCGTCATTTTCATAATACCTTTTTGAATGGTACTTAATAGCCGTTCTCAAATAATCAATTCTTTGCTTTGCTTCCATAGTTACCTCTTATATATAACAGTTCGTATGTAAAGTATATCATATTATAAGGAAAAAAACAAGTAATCGCAATATTTTACATTATTATTTTTGTAATGACAAAATACCTTTCCAATTTAAGTCGCATTGTCGCTTCCGGGATGTTTGTGTCGTACGGTTATTGTTGAAATGGTAATTTTTTCCGTTATAATAAAATCGTACATAAAGCAAAGGAAGGAAAAAGAAAATGAGAAAATATTTATCCTGTGTAATTTTAATTTTATTGTGCCTTGTGTGTGCCATGGTATTTTACGCAAACGCATCCTCAATGCACCCGTCCGACTCGGACTCATCAACCACGGATAACGGAAACCAAACAGATTATCCAAGCAACAGCGGTACCAATAACACCATAACTCAACCGACGAAAATCCCCATAATTGAAAAAAGCGGAACGATAATGGGCGAATACTTTACAGATACGAACATAAGGGTTGAATGGAGTGTTTATAAATATCTAAACGAAAGCGTTCTTTATTTCAGCGCGGAGATGTACGTTGATTCTCCCGTTGGAATGAACACCGTAAATCACGGATATATTGAAATAAACGGCGAAAAAACAGAATTCGAAACTCAGCTGTTTTCCAGCGGAACTTATCTTGCCGCCACCTGTACCAAGACGATAAAATGTGAAAAAGAGGCGCTTGTTACGGTAAATGCCCATCTTGACGTAAGTATTAACGATTCACACGGAGTTTCTCTGAACGGTCTTGACGCCTGCGGTTATATAAACGCCACCGAGGAATACGGTAAAATGAACAAGTCCCATCTTCTGACAGTTACACACATTTCACAGTATCCGAATTTGCCAAGCGGTGACGAAATCACTTCTCTTGGAACAGTGCTTAAGTATCTTAAATACGATATTGATCTAAACGATCTCTGTGACCTGTATCTAAGTAAAGGCCCCGTTGGTTTTACAAGCTTCTATGAGGCTAACGTAGGAAATCCGAGAAGTCAGTACAACTCCTACGGATGCTATGCCCCTGTTATAATTGACGCTGCCAACAGATTCATTCAGGCAAACGGCGGCACGTCTACGGTAATGAATATGACCGGGTACAATCCCGACGAGCTTTACCGTCAGGTATCAAAGGGCAATCCTGTTATTGTATGGGTATGCGAGGATTTTGAGATTACCCCATCAATATCCCGCATTTGGGTAGTAAACGGTAAGACACTCTATCTCAAGTCAAATATGGCGTGTATGGTGCTTATCGGATACGATTATACAAGAAACACAGTTACCTTATCCGACCCGGCGGGCGGAGTGTTCTCTGTTGATATGGATATGTTTGAGCTACGCTTCGCTCAGATGGGCTCGCAAGCCATTATCATAAGGTAACTTGCATTATCTGCCTTTAATGCCTTGTATACTCTTCCTCCCGACGGCAACCGTTTTTCGGTTGCCGTCTTAAAAAGGAAAATTATTTTAATTTTTTTAAAAAACCTATTGACAAAGGATTTTTCGTATGCTATTATATTAGAGCAAAAACACAATAGCAATTTGCGAGTGTAGTTCAATGGTAGAATTCCAGCCTTCCAAGCTGGTCGCGTGGGTTCGATTCCCATCACTCGCTCCATTTTTTTGTACCTGTAGCTCAGCCGGATAGAGCAACTGCCTTCTAAGCAGTAGGTCGGGGGTTCGAATCCCTCCAGGTACGCCATATATGGTGGGTATAGCTCAGCTGGTTAGAGCGTCAGATTGTGGCTCTGAAGGCCGTGGGTTCGAATCTCATTACCCACCCCATAAAAAAAGAACTTTTGGAAACAAAAGTTCTTTTTTAATTATATCCGTTCCTTTGTCACGGATGATATACCGTTGGTATGATATCTGCTTTGCAGATGATATACGCTGCAGCGTATGAAAGAACGGATGTTATATCATATTTGTATCACAAATATATCATACAGCTTGCCTGTATATCATATCGCTTTGCGATATATCATTGACACTCTACTTAACCTATGATACAATTTAATTAACGGAGGTAGTGATATGACTGAAAATAAGCTTCTCGAATTATCCTTTGAATTTGCAACTATGATAGTTGAATTGGTGGATAGTGTAAAAATTCCCAAAAGCACCTATATGTTAGACCAGCTCGCAAGATCCGGAACTTCAATTGGAGCAAATATATATGAAGCACAATATGCTCAAAGTAAAAAGGATTTTGTATCCAAATTAGAAATCGCTCTGAAAGAATCAAGTGAGACAAGCTATTGGTTGAAACTGTTATTCGCTACGGGTCGAATTGATAGAAATGCATTTACAGGAGCAGAAAAAATCTGTGGAAATATAAGGAGATTGTTAATCGCCTCCTGCAAAACCGCAAAGGAGAAAAATGATAACTCTTCGAAATTTTAACGAAAACGATATAGAGGTTCTTAAGCGAATGTCTCCGAGCAAGACAGAAAATGAGATATCGCTTATGTTAAACAAATGGAACAAGCGCGAATTTAACGGAAAATATTCAGAAACATTTGCAATCTGCAAAGAAGATACGGTAGTCGGATGCATTTTCCTTTATCAGCATAATGAGTATATCATAAGCGCAGGCCCCGAAATTTTTGAGGAATATCGCTGTAAGGGGTATGCATACGAGGCTATGAGGCAAGCCTATGATTATGCAAAAAAATCCGGTTATAAAATAGCAACGGCTCAAATAAGGAAAAACAATATCGCCAGCATACGCCTTCACGAAAAACTTGGCTTTATCTTAGATTGCGAAATGTTAAACAAGCGCGGAAACGAAATTTTTATATATATTAAGCTCTTATAAATAGCAAAACGGCTTTTTAGAGCCGTTTTTCCTTTGTTAGTGATTACCGTTGAATTTTCCCTTTGTATATGCTATAATCATTTTGAAAGTGAGGTGCGCTTTTATGGAAAATAAAATTGTTAAGCTTGGTGTTGTGGGTCTCAAAAGAGGCGCTTACGTTGCATGGACGCTTATCGGAGACACTAACGTAGTTATAAGGGCTATTGCAGACAGCGATCCCGACACCTTGAAGGCGTGCAAGGATGATTACGAAAAAAACGGAGTTAAGGATTTTCTCTGCTTTGACAGTATTGAGGAGCTTTTAAAAAGCGATATTGACGCCGTTTATATTGCTACGGACAAGCCCCTCCATACAAAGCATACCGTAATGGCACTTGAAGCGGGAAAGCTCGTTTTAAGCGAAATTCCCGTAATAGAAACATTAGAGGAAGCAAAAATTTTACGTGATGCGGT
>JAFVYY010000017.1 GCA_017508405.1 Clostridia bacterium | reverse complement strand
GTGGGCTTTACCGTACAGCTCCTTTCCTACGTGTAGTGGATAGAGGATATATTCTTCTCCTACCGCCTTTCAAGAAAAAGAAACTCGGAAAAAATATACGGAATATTAAACGAAAATTAAAAAGTCTTGCTTTATCAAGACGAAGATTCTATTACAGTCTTATTGAATGATTTGCGTATTAAAGACAAAAACAGCCACAGAGTGGCTGTTTTTTAATTGTAGATGTTTAGTATATGATGTATTTATATGAAACATTGCAATTTTACTTGCAAATGCAGGTGGAAATAACGGGGGATGCCACCTTAAGGTCGATTTTGGAGAAACCACCATCATCAAGAGCCCTTTTTATTGCCGAAAAAGCCTTGTCGGGAGTGTTGTTTTCACGGCTTAAGTGGGCAAGGGCAATTGCTTTGACACCGCTTTTGGCAAGGTGCAGGGCAAGGCGTGCGCATTCCTCGTTGCAGAGGTGACCTCTGTCCGATAGTATCCTTTGTTTTAAAAACAGGGGATACGGACCCGATTTTACCATCCCTGTGTCGTGATTTGACTCTATTATGGCGTAATTGCATCCTGTAAGAGAGGACAATATCTCCTCTGTTAAATGGCCGATGTCCGTTGCAATACCCAATTTTTCGCCATCCTCGTTTTCTATTACGTAGCCAACGTTCTGATTGCTGTCGTGGGGAATCTCAAAGGACCGGATCTTAAGAGAGCCCACCGCCACCTCATATCTTATATCGTGCCGCCTTGCGCAGGACGGAAGATAGGTAAGAGAGGATAGAGCCTTATATGACGGATGGGTAATATGTATCGGGACGTGGTGCTTTTTCGATATAATTTCAAGCCCCGCCGTGTGGTCGGTATGCTCGTGGGTAAGAAAAATCGCTTTAATACCGTACAGAGAGGAATTAAGCGCAGCGAGCGATTTTTCAATCGCCCCCGCGCTCTTTCCTGCGTCTATTAAAATTTCGGTGTTTTTATCCTTTACGTACACACAGTTTCCGCTTGAGCCTGAAAATAATGTATATATAATCATTATTACCTCAAATAAAGTATTTTCTTATATTTTAGCATAAACTTCACCGGATATCAAGAGCAAATTAAGGGCTCGGAAAATGGGCGAGGAAGACGTGAATGCGTACACGTCGCCGTACTTGTGTACGGCAGAGTAGCAGTCGCGGCTAAAAAACAAACATAATAAAAAGAAGAGATTTTGCTCACGCAAAATCTCAACCTTGAAATAATAATATTTATTTTGAGAACGAATATTCAAAATAAGGTATGTTTGTTTTTGTTCCTCGTCTATTTAACAGACCTTAAACCTTTATAGCACCGTAAGGACGGATGCGAAGCACGTGGCAAGCGCCCTCGCCAAAGGCATCGTCAATTGCTTTTTTGTAAAGCTTAACGTAGCGGTTGGGAACAAATGCCTGAATAGTACCTGCAAAGCCGCCGCCGTGAACTCTCCATGCTGCACCTGAGCCGGAAAGTGTCATATCGGTGATGCAGAGAGCAAGGGAAAGGCCCTGCTCCTGTACGTTCTTTGTGGTATAAACGTTCTGAAGGTACATATATGAGGACTGACCAGATTTAAGCACGTATTGAAGGAATTTATCAAGATCGTTAAGCTTAAGAGCCTTAGCCTGTACCTCAACTCTGTCGTTTTCGTTGAAGAAGTGAGCCGCACGGAGAATAGCCCTGTCGCCTACTGCCTTACGAAG
>JAFVYY010000016.1 GCA_017508405.1 Clostridia bacterium | reverse complement strand
TTCAACCTCGGAAATTGGAGAGAACAGTAGGAGAGAACTAACGTATTAAGTTTTATTTGAACTGCGGAAAACCCTTATAAATCAAGGGATTTAAGGTGGGAGGTTCCAAAGTGACTACAAAATTTCGAGTCACGCCTCTTCAACCACTTGAGTAATCCTGCGTAGTTAACGCCATATAATTTTATCACAAAAACATGATATTTGCAATAGTTTTTAAAGGGTAAAAAACAAAAATTTTAAAATGTGGAATTACAGACACTCCGTGGGGGATTTTAAGCATTCATTACTTCCATCCATGGGATTATTACGGTAAAACGGATAATCGCGCCCACGATTACGGAGAGGGCGTAAGCCCCAAAGTGACAGAGCCTATACTTGCGCTTTGATATTTTAAAGGGGTTAAGCATATCTGACTTGAGCTTAGAAAGAACGAATGTAATAACTGACGCGGGAATAAAGAATACTGCCCATGCACCCTCAAAGGGGAGGAGAAGAGTACTCAAAATAAAGAGATAAAGCGGGAAAAACATTACAACGTATCCCCAAATTACTGCCTTTTTATTAAATCTTATAGGCTGATTAAACAACACCTGTGTTGAAATTATACTGTCCTGTTTTATTATTATTCTGTTTCCTGTCGCCATAAGGGCAGGGATACCCGCAAGAACGGCAACGATAGCTATGTATACGGGGATGGCTTGCTTTATCTTGTTGATAAAGCCGGATGCTAAAAACCCTATTATCAGAATAGCCGCCAAAACAAAGCATATTGTATTTATTATAATCCTTACTATATTGAAGCTGTCTCTTGAGTTCTTCATAATTTCTCCAAAAAAATACCCGCCGAGCCGTGTAAAGCAATCATTTGAACCCGGTAATACCAGGGAGGTGTCCTCATTATGACTTCGTTGCTTCCAACGTCCGCATTTCCCTGACCGGCAAAAGCCTCATTAAGAGAGGGAACACGGGAGGCCTGCATCCCATCATAGGATATTGGACTCCATTTTTAACTTGTAGGTCGAATACATCACCTTATCACGCACTAAGCAGGAGATATTTTATTTAATTTTAACCACAGGGTGAGGGAAATCAGTCCTCGTCGTCGTGGTCTATAGTATTTAAACGCTTATCAAAAACAGCAAATGCCTTTTCGAGCTCTTTGCCTTCAACGGTAACGAGGGTATCTTCCTTTTTACCCGACTGAACTCTTTTTAGAATATAATATTCCGCGGGAGCAACCGCAAGGTAAAGGGCGCCGTCTATCTCGCACTTATCAATTACCTCGTAATCTCTTTCCGTATCGGTTTCGTCGGTAAGAGTGATAAATTCCTTATCTCTTTTCATTAGTATCACCTCTGTTTTCTGATTTTATTTTACCATATACGATTATTTTTGTCAAGAGGGCAGTTTTTAATGCCGAATCACTCAAAAGCCTTAAGAGTTACCACCTGACGAGTTGCATACGCCTCATCGCAAAGAGCCTTGAAATCAATCTTGTTTTCCTCGGCAAGTACCTTTTCAAGCTCGGGTCTTGTACGGGGATGGCGGGGAGTGAATACGGTACAGCAGTCCTCATAGGGGAGGACGGACGTTTCAAATGTACCTATTCTTCTGGAAATCTGCACGATCTCATCCTTATCCATACCGATAAGAGGACGGTAAACAGGAATATCGGACATTGCGTTTGTTACGTTTATAGCCTTCATAGTCTGACTTGCTACTTGACCGAGGCTTTCACCGGTGATTATGGCGTCGCAGTCGTAATCGTGGGCAAGACGTACTGAAAGCGCCATCATGTATCTGCGCAAAAGGAGTGTAAAATAGTCCTCGTCGCAGTTATCTCTTATCATTTCCTGAATATGAGTAAGGGAAATAATATGAACTCTTATTTTGGATGTATAGTCTGTAAGTATTTTCGCAAGCTCGAGAACCTTTTCTCTTGCTCGCTCGGACGTATAGGGAAAGGATTCAAAGTGGATAGCCTCAAGCTGAACACCGCGCTTCGCCATCATAAATCCCGCAACAGGGGAGTCAATACCGCCGGAAAGAAGCAAAAGACCTCTTCCGCTTGAACCGTAGGGAATGCCGCCCGCACCCTTTTCCTGACCTGCGTGAACGTATGCTTCCTTATCACGGACCTCAACCTTGACAACTATATCAGGATTGTAAAGGTCTACTGAGATTCTGCCGCCCATAGCCTCAAGAACCGCACCGCCGACCTCACCGGAAATCTGGGGTGATGAAAGAGGAAAACGCTTGTCGGAGCGCTTTGCCTCTGCCTTAAAGGTTTTGTAGCCTGCAAGCTTTGACGGAATATATTCCTTTACTACACGGATGATTTCATCCATATCCTTTTCACAGGCTGCCGCTCTTGTAACACCTACAAAGCCGAAGACACGCTTTGCCTGCTCCGTCATTTCATCAATAGAGTCGATAGCGTCGTCATCCTTAGGCTCGATAAAAACCGTGCTCTGAGAATAGAAAATGGAGTAGTTGCCTACGTGCTTCGCTCTTCTGCGAAGGTCACTTATCATCTTAGCTTCAAAGTCGGAGCGATTTGCGCCTTTCAGCACGACCTCACCGTATTTACATAAAATTACTTCCTTCATCTTGTGTGTCCGTCACCCTTTATAATGTATTTGTCAGTTGTAAGAGCGCTAAGTCCCATAGGACCCCTTACGTGTAGCTTTTGTGTTGAAATACCGATTTCCGCGCCCAAGCCAAACTCACCGCCGTCGGTGAATCTTGTAGATGCGTTAACGTAGAGAGAGCATGAGTCAATAGAGCTTGTAAAGTAGTCTGCATTTCTTGAATTTTCAGTAATTATCGCTTCACTGTGACCCGTTGAATATTTTCTTATATGCTCGACTGCCTCATATACGCTGTCAACCACCTTTACGGAAACTATATAATCGTCATATTCCGTTGCATAGTCCTCTTCCGTAGCCTCAGTAATTCCGTCAAGGAATCTACAGCATATTTTACAGCCTCTTATATCAAGGGCAAAATCCCTTGTAGCATTATAAAATCTGTTTAAAAATTCATAAGCAACGCTTGAATGGAGAAGTATTGTTTCTACAGCGTTACATACGGACGGACGGGAGCATTTTGCATTCAACGCAACCTTTAATGCCATGTCAATATCTGCGCTTTCATCAACGTAGAGATGGCAGTTGCCTGCGCCCGTCTCAATAACGGGAACGGTTGAGTTTTCCACCACGGAGCGGATAAGTCCCTTGCCGCCTCGAGGTATTAAAACATCCACGCCTCCGCGCATTTTCATTAAAACGTTAGCACTTTCTCTTGTAGTATCCTCAATAAGGGAAACACAGTTTTCATCAAAGCCGCAGGTAAGAAGCGTATTTCTTATTACCTTTACAACAGCCTTGTTTGAGTTTATTGCTTCCTTACCGCCACGGAGAATAACGGCATTACCGCTCTTTAAGCAGAGGGAAGCCGCATCGGGGGTAACGTTTGGTCTTGCCTCATAGATCATAGCGACAACGCCGAGAGGAACCTTCGTTTTGTGTATTTCAAGTCCGTTGGGGCGTGTAAAGATCTCGCCTACACCGATGGGATCGTCGAGGTCGGCTATCTTGATTATTGCCCTTGCAATTTCCTTTATTCTGCCCTCGTTCAGCAGTAGGCGATCCTGCATAGATTCCTTCATACCGTTTGCTTTCGCATTTTCTATATCAAGGGCATTTGCCTTTATAATTTCCTCGCTTGAATCAAGAATAGCCTCTGCAATTTTAAGGAGAGCGTAGTTTCTCTCCTTTCCGCTCTTCTTACTCAAGGTAAGGGAAGCCTGTCTTGCATTATAGCATATATTTTTTATAGTTTCAAAAAGCTCCATTCAGCTATCCTTTCTCGCAGCGAAATAGGTTCCTACGTGTTTGCCGTCAAGTATTTCGTATAGAATAAAGGGATCCTCACCGTTTATTATCATCATTGGAATACCCATATTTGTCGCAATGGATGCCGCCTTGATTTTTGCAATCATACCACCCGTACCACGGTTAGTTCCCGCACCGCCGGCAAAGGAGCGCACCTCGTCGTTTATTTCTTCAACTCTGTCAATAAGCTTGGCATCGGAATATTTACGCGGATCCTTGTCGTAAAGGCCGTTAATGTCACTTAAATTGATAATCAAATCAGCATCGCATGCAATTCCAACGTATGCGGAAAGGGTATCGTTACCGCCAAACTGCATCTCCTCACTTGATACGGAGTCATTTTCATTTACTATGGGAATACATTTCATATCGATAAGAGTATGGAATGTATTTCTTACAAGCTCAAGACGGTGAGGATTGTCAATAACGTCCTTAGTCATAAGGATCTGGGCAACGGTATGACCGTATGCTGCAAAAAAGTTTTCGTAAATTTTCATAAGCTGGCTTTGTCCCACAGCTGCGCACGCCTGCTTTTTTGCAAGGGTATCGGGATATTTGTCAAGACCGAGTCGGGCGTATCCTGCGCCAACGGCACCGGAGCTTACCATTACTACCTCGTGACCTGCATTTTTAAAATCTGAAATAGTTCGTACAAGTGCTTCGATCCTGCGAAGGTTGAGGGAGCCGTTTGGATACGTAAGAGTAGACGTACCTATTTTTACAACTATTCTTTTACAGTTTTTGATAACGCTCATAATAATTCTCCAAAAAATTTCAAAAATCTTCTTGAATATAATAACGCAATAATATATAATTATAGTGAAGTCGTTTGTGCTTGCGTATTTTAAAAAGTTATTTTAATATATAATAGCATTACAAAGGACAAAATTCAAGGGGTTTGAAAGGAAAATTAAAGGAAAAGAGTATGAAGGAAAAATTTTACGTTGATATAGCCGGCATAACACTCGGTATCGTGTCCGAGGAGGGTAAGGATTACGTTGATTATATTGCCAAGACTGTAAATGACAGAATTATGTCTATGACAGGCACACAGAAAAATTGCTCCCTTGTTGAGGCTGCTATTTTCTGCGCTATGGACTTTTACAGCACCTGCGAGAGCGATGAAAAGAAGCTCAAGAATCTTGAAGCTCAGATAGCGCTTTATCAGGTTAACGTAAACAGACTCAAGAGAGAAAACGAAGAGCTTCAGGCAAAGCTTAGATTCAATGGAAGATAAGAGATCTACTCCCGAGCTTCTTTGTCCCGCAGGGGATCACGAGGCTCTTTTGGGAGCTATATTTGGTGGCGCTGACGCAGTATATTTTGGGACAGACCGCTTTAACGCAAGAATAAGAGCGAATAATTTTACTCTTGATAAGGTGGCGGATGCGGTTTCCCTCTGCCACGCCTACGGAGTAAAGGTATACATTACCCTTAACATAGGTATTTACGAGAGGGAGCTTGACACTATGCTTGAGTACGTCGGCTCTCTTTATGAATCGGGTGTCGATGCTCTTATCGTATCCGATCTCGGTGCTATGCGGGTGATTTCATCAAGCTTCCCCGACCTTGAGCTGCACGCCAGCACGCAATGCACCGTACACAATCTCGACGGTGTTAATTTTTTATTTTTACGGGGATGTAAGCGGGTTGTTATAGCAAGAGAGCTTGATAAAAAAAGCATAGAATATATCTGTAGCGGTACCGAGGCGGAAACGGAAATGTTCGTTCACGGCGCACACTGTATGTCCGTGTCCGGTCAATGTCTTATGAGCTATGCGATGGGCGGAAGAAGCGGAAACAGAGGCGAGTGCGCCCAGCCCTGCCGTCTGCCTTACAAAATCTGCGGTAAGAACGGCTATCCCTTAAGTCTTAAGGATATGTCCCTTTCAAATCATATAGAGGAAATAATAGAAACGGAAGTTACGTCTCTTAAAATAGAGGGCAGAATGAAAAGCAGGGAATACGTTTACGGTGTTTCCTCGGTTTTCAGGAGATTACTTGACGAGAAGCGGAATGCCACTTCCGACGAAAAACACAGGTTAGCTTCAATATTTTCCCGTCAGGGCTTTACCGACGGATATTTTCGTTCGGAAATAAATAGCTCAATGCTTGGTATTCGTTCCGAGGAGAATAAGGAAAGCACAAGGGAAATAAAGGAGATAAATACAGGTCTTCCGAAAATCAAGCTTAGCGTAAAGGGCGTTTTCAAAGAGGGAGAAAAGGCGCAGCTTACGTTTAGCACAGGAGTGAAATCAGTAACCGTTTACGGAGATTTGGTCGAAAAAGCAATAAACGCTCCTATGAGTAGTGA
>JAFVYY010000133.1 GCA_017508405.1 Clostridia bacterium | reverse complement strand
TTGACAATAGAATACTTATCGTAATCCACGCCATTTTCAAGTCTTTCAAGTTTTGATAATGCAGAAATCACATTTTTATGGGAAAGAGCGGAAAGGTATTCGCAGAATGGAAAATCAGTGTCCTTCAGTACCTTATGAAGTCCGTTAGCGATTACAATTTGATTTGAAGAACAAGCACTTTGATTCAAGTATGCCTGTTTTGTTCTTCGCGCTTGCAGCGACTGTTGCAGTCAGCGAAATGGATAAAGAAGGCTCGAATACGCCCGCGTCGGCGTAGTTTTCTACAGCAGAGCAGTATTCGTGACTAAAACCAGGCTTCAATTAAAGAAGAGATTTGCAATACGCAAATCTCTACCTTAATTATTTTTCTCCCAACTCCGTTGGATTTCATCTTAACGCCTCGGCGTTACTTACGGCTTGCCGTTTCACAGTATATACAACGATATACCCTCTTGCTCTCATCCGTCAAACGGAACACATGATCAAGCTCCTGCTCCGTTGTAGTAATGCAACGGGGGTTCTTACACTTAACGATATTAACAAGCTCACGAGGGAGTCCGGGATGATACTTATCAACTATCTTTGAATCCTTTATTACGTTTACCGTAACGTCGGGGTCAACGTAACCGAGAATAGCCGTATCAAGAGCTACGTCCGCATCAATTTTGATAATATCCTTAGCGCCCATGCTATCGGAAACTGCGTTCTGAATAAGAGCAATGGGGCAGTTAAGAGACTCAAGACCGAGAAGCTTATATATTTTCATTCCGTTACCGGGCTTGATATGGTCGATAACGAAGCCGTTTTTAATAGAATCTACTGTCATTTTCCAGCCTCCTCAAGAAGCATTTTTATGAGAGCCATTCTGATATACTTACCGTTAAGCACCTGTTTGAAATAGCAGGCTCTTTCGTCTTTATCAATAGCTACGGAAATCTCGTTTACACGGGGAAGGGGATGAAGGATGCTAAGATCACTCTTTGCAGTACGGAGTTTATCGGGGGTAAGGATATATACATCCTTAAGTCTGATATAATCCTGCTCGTTGAAAAAGCGTTCCTTCTGCACTCTTGTCATATAAAGGATATCAAGCTCACTCATTACGGATTCAAGGTCTGTAACCTCCTTGTAGGGAATACCCTTAGCGTCAAGAACCTCATCCTTTAAATATTCGGGAATCTTAAGCTCCTCGGGAGAGATAAGAACGAAATTGATGCCTGTATATCTTGAAAGAGCAGTGATAAGCGAATGAACTGTTCTGCCGAATTTAAGATCTCCGCAGAAGCCTACTGTAAGATTGTTGAGTCTTCCTTTTTCTCTCTTTATTGTAAGAAGGTCGGTAAGAGTCTGGGTAGGGTGGTTATGTCCGCCGTCACCTGCATTGATTACAGGAACCGTAGCATTCATGGAAGCTACCATAGGCGCACCCTCCTTGAAATGACGCATTACCATAATATCTGCAAAGCATGAAATTACCTTAGCGGTATCAGCAACGCTTTCTCCCTTAGCGGCAGACGAGCTCTGAGCCTCGGAAAAGCCAAGCACGTTTCCACCGAGCTCCATCATAGCCGCCTCAAAGGAAAGACGTGTTCTTGTTGAAGGCTCATAGAAAAGTGTAGCGAGCTTCTTACCCTCGGCTACCTTATTATATTTTTTGGGATTTGCGATTATATCCTCGGCAGTGGCGATAAGATCCTCGATCTCACCAATGCTCAAATCTTCAATTCCTATAAGATGTCGCATCTTAATTATCCTTTCTTTAAGAAAATCGGGATTACTCCTTTGCGCCGTTTACGCTAAGGTACTTCTTGATACGATTTACATTCTCCTCGTTTTCCTTATCCTCTTCAAGGTACTCGATAATATCGTAAACATCAACTACAGAGTATACAGGGAAGCCGAATTCATCAGCGATTTCTGCCATTGCGGACTTTTCGCCCTTACCCTTTTCCTTGCGGTCTACCATTACGAAGGTAGCAGCGATCTTAACGCCCTGAAGAGATTTCATATTAGCCATGCTCTCACGGATAGCTGTGCCCGCTGTGATAACGTCCTCAACAATTACAACCTCTTCACCTGCTGTGGGCTTATAGCCTACGAATACGCCGCCCTCACCGTGATCCTTTTCTTCCTTTCTGTTAAAGAAGAAGGGAACGTTAAGTCCTTCCTTTGAAAGAGCAATGGATGCGGAAACAGCAATCGGAATGCCTTTATAAGCGGGACCGTAAAGAACTGTTCTCTTATTTCCAACCTTTTCAAGGTATGCTTTTGCATAGAACTCACCGAGCTTTGAAATATGATCGCCTGTCTTGATTTCGCCTGCGTTTATAAAATAGGGAATCTTTCTTCCGCTCTTGGCTGTAAAATCACCGAACTTAAGAACGCCTGCGCTCTGCAAAAACTGAATAAATTCTCTCTTATAGCTTTCCATTTTTAATTCTCCTTAATCAACAAATTCTGCTACGCAGCGACGGTATGCCGCTACGGGATCAGCTGCCGCTGTAATAGGTCTACCTACCACTATATAATCTGAACCTATTTTCTTTGCCTCTGCGGGAGTCATAACTCTTACCTGATCGCCCTTATCACCGTCGGCAAAGCGTACGCCGGGTGTTACTGTTACGAAATCCTTACCACAGGTTGCGTGTACCTTTTCAGCCTCAAGGGGAGAGCATACGATACCTGCAAGTCCCGCCTTTTTAGCGTTCATAGCGTAGTGCATAACCACCTTGTCCATAGGCTCGTTAATAAGAAGATCATCTCTCATTCTTTCCTCGCTTGTTGACGTAAGCTGTGTTACGGCAATAAGTAAGGGGCAAGTGCCGTCGGGACGTGTAAGGCCCTCGAGAGCAGCCTCCATCATAGCAATAGTGCCTGATGCATGTACGTTTGTCATATCAACGTCAAGACGTGAAAGAACGCTCATAGCCTTCTTTACAGTGTTGGGAATATCATGGAGCTTAAGGTCAAGGAATATCTTATGACCTCTTCTCTTGATCTCTCTCACGATTGCGGGTCCCTCCGCATTGAAAAGCTCCATACCGATTTTCACAAAAGGCTTTTCGTCTTCAAATTTGTCAAGAAAGCTGAATACTGCCTCCGCGCTTGAAAAATCACAAGCAATAATTACGTCCTTTCCCATTAGTGGGCACCTCCTATTATATCACTCAAATTATTTATTCCGTATTTAGCCATAGCCTCAGGTAAGCCCTCGATTATCTTCTTTGAAGCGAAGGGGTCGATGAGGTTAGCGGCGCCAACCTCAATAGCGGTTGCGCCTGCAAGCATCATTTCAATTACGTCCTCAGACGTGGAGATTCCGCCCATACCAACAATAGGAATCTTCACGGCGTTATATACCTGCCATACGCAACGAAGCGCTACGGGGAATACACAAGGACCTGAAAGTCCGCCTGTTGTAATCGAAAGAATAGGCTTTTTATTTTTAAGATTTATTCTCATTCCGGAAAGAGTGTTGATAAGGGAAACACCATCTGCTCCCTCGCTTTCAACCGCTCTTGCAATCTCCGTAATATCAGTTACATTGGGGGTAAGCTTGATTATGACGGGCTTCCTTGTAACCGCCTTTACCGCTTTTGTAACCGCCGCCGCATTTTTAGGATCCGTTCCGAAGCTCATTCCGCCGCCATGTACGTTGGGGCAGGAAATATTTACTTCCAGCCAGCCCACCTGTTCTTCCTTATCAAGAAGGGCGCAGGTATATGCATAATCCTCGACAGAGAACCCGCTTACGTTTGCCATAACGGGCTTGTGAAATATCTTTTTAAGTTCGGGGAGCTCGTGGTTTATTACGTGCTCAACACCGGGATTCTGAAGTCCCACGCAGTTAAGCATACCCGATGCCGTTTCTGCAATTCTCGGTGTAGGGTTTCCGAATCTTGCTTCCCTTGTAGTTCCTTTAAAGGAGAAGGAGCCGAGAATATTTATATCGTAAAGCTCGTTAAACTCCTGTCCATATCCGAAAGCGCCGCTGGCGGGGATCACAGGATTATCTATTTCAATACCGCAAAGGGTAACCTTAGTATTTACCATATGATCTCCTCCTTCTCAAGAACGGGGCCGTCCTTACAGATACGCTTATTTCCGTATTTTGTCTTACATGAGCAGCCCATACAAGCGCCGAAGCCGCAGCCCATTCTTTCTTCAAAGCTGAACTGTCCGCTTGTTACACTCTTATTGTATACTGCCTTGAGCATTGGCTCGGGACCGCATGTGTAGAAATATGTATAATCCATATTCATAGCGTCGGTAACAAAGCCCTTTACTCCGTAGCTTCCGTCAACGGTGGTTACATATGTATCTGCACCAAGAGATTTGAATTCATCCTCGTAGAAAACCTCATTCTCAGAGCCGAAGCCGAGAATAACAGAGCATTTTTTACCCTGTGCCGCAAGCTCACGGCAAAGCTTATACATAGGAGGAACACCTGCGCCGCCGCCTATAAGAAGGGGCTTATCTCCCGCCTTGGAAACGTCGTAGCCGTTTCCGAGTCCTGTGAGCAGGTCGAGCTGAACGCCTTTTTCCATCTTTGACATTTTTTCCGTGCCAACGCCTACAACCTTGTAAATAAGGGTAAGCTTGCCCTCCTCCGCGTCACATACGGATATGGGACGGCGAAGGTAGAGCCCGTCAACGGTAATATTAACGAATTGACCGCATTTTATATCGGTTATATCTCCGCAAAGAACCATTTCGTAGGTGTTCTTTGCGATTTTTCTGTTACTAATTATTTCAAATACTAAATTCTTCATATCAGCTGTCTATTGTAGAGATTGTGAGAGTTGTTTCCTCAAGAACGTCAAGGAGAACGCTTACAGTATCAAGGGAGGTCATGATCGTAACGTTATTTTCCGTTGCGTAGCGGCGGATAAGCGCACCGTCGTTTTCCGAGCCTACGGAATCAATTTCACGAGTGTTGATAACGTATGCGATGTGTCCCTGAGCAAGTGCACGTGCAATCTCGTCTGTATCCTCTTCGATTTTCTTCATAACGTGGGTACGGATTCCATTATTCTTAAGGAACTGCGCCGTACCTGATGTTGCTTCAATGTTAAATCCGAGATTATAGAAGCGGCGAATTAAAGGAAGAGCCTCCTCCTTATCCTTATCTGCAATGGTTGCAAATACGGTTCCGTAGTTCTGAAGCTTCATTCCCGAAGCCTGAAGAGCCTTGTAGAGAGCACGGTAAAACTTATCGTCATAGCCGATAGCCTCACCTGTGGACTTCATTTCCGGAGAGAGATATGCGTCAAGTCCGCGAAGCTTATTAAAGGAGAATACGGGAACCTTAACGTACCAACGGTTCTTTTCCTCAGGATAAATATCGAATATACCCTGTTCCTTAAGTGACTTGCCGAGAATAACCTCAGTTGCAATGTCTGCCAAGCTGTAGCCTGTTGCCTTTGAAAGGAAGGGAACTGTACGGGATGAACGGGGGTTAACCTCAATGATATATACGTCGTCGTGCTCGTCTACAATGAACTGAATATTGTAAAGACCTACGATGCCGATTCCAAGACCGAGCTTCTTAGCGTACTGAAGTATCGTACCCTTTACCTTATTGGAGATGGAGAAG
>JAFVYY010000132.1 GCA_017508405.1 Clostridia bacterium | reverse complement strand
TTTCCGTAAACACAGGGGCAACCAAAATACTCTCTCCGAGCATATATTGGGTGTCCAAGCAAATTGCGTTTTTGTCTTTTTCAAATTCCAAAGCCATAGCCCTCATAACGGGTACGCCCGATTTGCTTGCTTCCACAGCCTTTGCAAAAATATAGGGCATAAGGGAGCATTTAAGCTCTGCAAAATGCTTTGTAACAGCGCATGCCTCCTCGCCGTTTTCTTCACCCTCCTTGTTAAAGAGCCACGGAACTCTGTATGAAGTATCTCCGTGAAGTCTTGAGTGGGTGGATAAAAGTCCGAATGCGACCCAACGCTTAAACAAATGGTGGGGGGCAGTGTTTGCAAATCCGCTTATATCGTGACTCCAGAAGCCGAAGCCGGACATACAGAGAGAAAGACCGCCGCGCAGGGATTCTGCCATTGATGGGTAGTCCGCAGTACAGTCTCCGCCCCAATGAACGGGGAATTTCTGTCCGCCGACGGTTGCGCTTCTTGCAAAGACGATAGCTTTGCTCTTGCCCTTATGCTTTTCAAGGACCTCGAATACGCATTTGTTATAAAGATAGGTGTAGTAGTTATGCATACGGACAGGGTCGGAGCCGTCAAAATAAGACACGTCCGTGGGGATTCTTTCGCCGAAGTCCGTTTTAAAGCAGTCAACGCCCATGTCAACAAGGGCAGAAAGCTTGCTTTGATACCATTTATACGCATCGGGGTTTGTAAAGTCCACAAGTCCCATACCGCTTTGCCATCTGTCCCATTGCCATACGTCACCGTCTTCCTTGTTCAAAAGATAGTTCTTATCCATAGCCTCGGAGAACAGGGGTGATTTTTGACCGATATATGGGTTTATCCATACACATATGCGGAGATTTTTCTCCTTCATACGCTTTAACATAGCCACAGGGTCGGGGAACATAGCCTTATCCCAGCAGAAATTACACCACTCGTTTTCCTTCATCCAGAAGCAGTCGTAGTGGAAAACGCTTAAGGGAATATTGCGCCGGCTCATTCCGTCTACAAAGCTCGTGACAGTTTTTTCGTCGTAGGACGTGGTAAAGGATGAGGTAAGCCAAAGACCGAAGCTCCAAGCGGGCGGTAATGCGGGATAGCCTGTCAAGGCACAGTAGCTTGAGAGTGCGCCCTTCATATTTTCTCCGCCTATTATCATCAGGTCGATTTTTTCACCGGGCACGGATGCCTGCACTCTCGAAACCTGCTCGGAGCAGACCTCGAAGGATACGGGACCGGAGTCGTTTACAAACACTCCGTAGCCCTTATTTGAAAGATAGAAGGGAATATTTTTGTACGCAATTTCAGTACAGGTACCGCCGTCCTCGTTCCATATATCAACGCTTTGACCGTTTTTTACAAGAGGTGTAAAGCGTTCGCCGAGACCGAATATTTTTTCTCCGATATCAACGCTCATATGAACGTCCATATAGGTCTTGCCGTTTTTTGTTACGTGGGAAACGTAGCTTCTGTCCCACTTCTTTGCAAAGGACGTTAAATATCTTTCTCCGTAGTAGAAATCGAAGGAAGCGGGGTTTTTATTGATCTCAAGACGCATTTTTCCGTTTGTAACCGTCAAAGCCCCCTCGCTTTCCGCAACCTCAATAGGGAGCTTCTCCGTATCAAGCTCGAATTTCGGCATTTTTTTACGGCTGCCCGAAAAATGGCGCGCCTCAATTCGGAAAATATCCTTTTTGGGAGCGGAAATAAATATTTCTATCATAGGGTCCTCAAGAGCCCTTTTGTCATTGTTGTAGCTCACCGTGAAAAGGTAGAGGGAGTTGGCGTCGTATTTCGCCTCTCTTATCTGCGCTACCTCTCTTGTGCTTGTTTCGGGTAGGTCTACCCAAGCGCCATATCTTATTTTCATATTTTTCCTTTCTGCAAGCTTATTTCGTAGGCGAAATAAACATTGCGTCTCCAAAGGAGAAAAATCTGTATTTTTCCTTAACTGCCGTTTCGTATGCGTTCATTATGTTTTCCTTGCCTGCAAGAGCGGAAACCAACATTAAAAGTGTGCTTTCCGGCAAGTGAAAATTCGTAATAAGGGCGTCAATAGCCTTGAATTTGTATCCGGGGTATATAAATATTCCCGTGGTGGTGGCAAGGGGGCGAACGATTCCGTTTTCATCGGATGCGCTCTCAAGGGTACGGCAGGACGTTGTGCCTACGGCAATGATTCTTCCGCCCTTTGCCTTGCGCTCGTTTATTATTCTTGCGCTCTCCTCGCTAACCGTTATAAATTCGGAGTGCATAATGTGGTCTGTAATGCTATCAGCCTTTACGGGACGGAACGTACCCAAGCCAACGTGGAGCATTACAGGTACGATTTTTACGCCCTTAGCCTCTATTTCAGCCATAAGCTCCTTGGTGAAATGAAGTCCCGCCGTAGGAGCTGCGGCAGAGCCGTTTTCCCTTGCGTAAACCGTCTGGTATCTGTCCTTATCCTCCAATTTCTCCGTTATGTAGGGCGGTAAGGGCATGGAGCCTATGATGTTTAAAACCTCGTAAATGTTGGTGTATTTCGATTTATCATAGCTAAAGGAAAGGATTCTGTTTCCGTCTTCAACCACGCTTTCGACGGTGGCTGTCAAAATATCACCGTAACGGATGGAGCCGCCTATCTTTACCTTCTTTGCGGGGCGTAAAAGCACCTCCCATTTGTCAGCCTCTATCTGCTTTAAAAGAAGAGTTTCTATCTTGGACGCCTCGTGAACGAACTCCTCGGAATCGGGGCGAACCTTTTCTCCGTAAATTCTGGCGGGAATAACCTTGGAGTCGTTTATAACAAGGGTGTCGCCATCCTTTAAATAATCTATGATATCGTAAAAATGCTTATGGCTTATATCTTCCCCCTCAAGAACAAGGAGTCTTGAATGGTCACGGGGTTCAATGGGAGTCTGAGCAATAAGCTCCTCGGGAAGATCATAGTAAAAATCCCTTGTGCGCAGGGTCGTTTCGGGTAAATCGTTTTTGATCATTTTCTATCCTTCTTTATGTGTCAATATGATTTATACTTGAATATTTTTATAATGAGAACGTATTTCTCTTTTATTATACAATGTTATTTTTTTTATTTCAACTGATTTTTTGCTTTTTCGGAGGATATGCAAATGAAAAACAAAAAAGAATTACCCCGTGGCTGTATTACGGCTATCGTAACGCCCTTTACAGAGGACGGAATAGACATAAACGCCTACGGGGATATTATAGATTTCCAGATAGAATCGGGAGTGAACGGAATAGTTGTTCTCGGTACTACGGGGGAGAGCCCCACCGTTGACGAGGGAGAAAGGCGGGAGCTTATCTCCTTCGCTAAGGAAAGGATAGGGGGCAGAGTCCCCCTTATTGTGGGAACAGGCTCCAATAACACCAAAAGAACACAAAATTATACCCGTGATGCGGAAAAATACGGCGCAGACGGTATCCTTGCCGTAACACCGTATTACAATAAGGCATCCATCAATGGTCTTATCGAGCATTATAAGGAGATAGCAAGCGTAACGTCCCTACCTATAATCTTATATAACGTACCCTCAAGAACAGGACTTGATATGGGCACACCGACCCTTGAGGGACTTTACGATACGGAGAATATAGTAGCCGTTAAGGAAGCGTCAGGCAACGTATTGCGCTCGGAGAAAATACTGAACGCCTTTGGGGACAGATACGACGTGTATTCGGGCTGCGACGAGCTTACGTTACCCATTTTATCAATAGGGGGAAAGGGGGTAATTTCCGCTGTCGGAAATATAGTCCCGAATGAAATGTCCGCACTCTGTCAAGCGTTTTTTGACGGTAATATAAAAAAGAGCGCAGAGCTTCAGCTTTATCTGTATGATTTAATAGACGAAATGTTTGCCGAGGTAAATCCCATCCCCGTAAAGACCGCCCTGTCCCTGATGGGTAAATGCAAGGATATTTTCCGTCTGCCCATTTGCCCATCCACAAGAAAGGAAAAAATAAAGGAAATCCTTTCAAGATATAATTTGATTTGACGCTTCAGTCGTAAGGCTGTTTAAGATACTTAGACATATTCAAGCCGTTTAAGAACTCTGCTTCTTTAATTATGTAAAAAAGCCTTTCAATCAAATTTTCATAATCATAAAACAAGGTGTCAAACCGTTGAATAAGAGGAATCAACTTGTTTCTTGCGCTTTTTAATGCTTTCGTTAATTCTATAATTTCATTTCCATATATTCTTTTACTTTCTTCCGAGCTTTTTTCAAAAAGAGTTTGTTTATCCATACTCACCTCTATGTGTAAGAAATTAGAGTAGATTAGTTAGAACTTATATTTCTATTATAACTAATTTATACTTAATATGTCAATAATAAATGGGGGATAAATTATGGAACAGTATGGAAAAATAGTGATAAAGCTCGATGAGCTTATTAAGAAAAAGGGTATAAGTAAAAATAAGTTGAGCCATAAGGCGGAAATGCAGAGAACCCAGATAAATCATTTTTGTAATAACGAAATTACAAGACTTGATACCGATGTTCTTGCCCGCTTGTGCACCGCGCTTGAATGTGATATCGGTGATTTGCTTGAATTTATTCCTTGCGAAGAAAAATAAAAAAGACGGAGAGTCTGCAAAATTAGCGGTAAAATTGAATAGCCTTCCCCAATAGGGGAAGGTGGCACGCGAAGCGTGACGGATGAGGTGTTTTAAATCTTTAAGTAACTCCTCATCCACCGCTGGCGCGGTCCCCCTTCTCCCACAGGAGAAGGCTTTTTTGATGCGCAGAAAGCAAAGAAAAGCCCCGCGCGAAGCGGGGCGATAATGGATTTCTTGTGCTTTTTGAAGTTGATGGATAATCACCAAATACTCTTTCCATCGCCGAGTAATATATTTCGAATATTGTCATTTATTTCAGACTCGCCAAGTCCCATTTGAATCAGCGGCTGAATAACTTCGCGACTTTCTCTTGTATGCGGAAGTT
>JAFVYY010000131.1 GCA_017508405.1 Clostridia bacterium | reverse complement strand
TAATACATATAACATGGGTGTTGGTATGAGCATTGTAGTTCCCGCATCCGAGGTTGATAAGGCAATCGAAATTCTTAAGGCTCACGGTGACGACGCATACGTAATCGGTGAGATCATTAAGGGTGACGAAGGCGTGGTGTTCTGCTAATGAAAAGAATAGCTGTTCTTGTTTCAGGCGGAGGAACTAATCTTCAGGCGCTTATTGACGCTCAGAAGACCGGAATGTTTGGTGATAGTGAAATTACACTCGTTTTAGCATCCAAGCCCGGTGTATACGCTCTTGAAAGAGCAGAAAATAACGGTATAGCGTCAAAGGTTCTTGCACGTAAGGAATACGACAGTATAGCATCATACTCAAAGGCACTTGTTGACACTTTAACGGATAACAGAATTGATCTTGTGGTGCTTGCCGGTTTTCTTACCATTTTTGATGAACAGGTTTACAATGCGTTCCCCAACAGAATTATAAACGTTCATCCTGCGCTTATCCCATCCTTCTGCGGAAAGGGATTTTACGGGCTTTACGTTCATGAAGCGGCGCTTAAAAAGGGTGTCAAGGTTTCGGGAGCAACAGTTCATATCGTAACTCCCGAATGTGACGCAGGTCCCATTATCCTTCAAAAGGCTGTTAGCGTTATGGAGGATGACACTCCCGAAACACTTCAGAAGAGAATAATGGTTGAAGCGGAATGGAAAATACTTCCCGAGGCTGTAAAGCTCTTCTGCGAGGATAAAATCACTGTAAAAAATAACAAGGTATATATAGAAAAATGAGGAGATAAAGAATGAAGGTTTCTACTATTGCAAATGAGCTTAATTCCCTTGCTTATCATGGCAGAGGAATTATTATTGGTAAAAGCGCAGACGCAAAAAAGGCTATAACAGCTTACTTCATTATGGGAAGAAGTGAAAACAGCCGTAACCGTGTATTCGTTGCCGAGGGTGACGCAATGCGCACAAAGGCGTTTGACGAATCTAAGATGATAGACCCCCATCTTATTATTTACTATCCTGTAAGAGTGCTTGGTAACAAGACCATTGTTACAAACGGTGATCAGACAGATACGATTTATAAGCTTATGGACAAGCAGATGACATTTGAGCAGGCTCTTCGTACAAGAGAGTTTGAGGATGATAAGCCTAATTTCACTCCCCGTATTTCAGGTATCATCCGTCGTGAAGAGGGCGGAATGAATTTTGCTATGTCAATACTTAAGAGCGCAGAGGGAGATGATTCCTCTTGCGAGAGATTTACATATGCTTATTCAAATCCCAAAGCAGGTATGGCGAAGTTTATTCATACTTACAATTGTGACGGAAACCCGTTACCTTCATTTGAGGGCGAGCCCAAGACACTTGAGCTTCCCGATATGGATATCGACACATTGGCTGATCATATCTGGACTAACCTTAATGCCGATAACAAGGTATCTCTTTTTGTCAGATACATTGATATTGCAACGGGTGAAGCGGAAACAAGAATAATTAATAAGAATAAATAAATTGAAGGGCTAGGTGTATAAGATGAAAGAATTTGAACTTAAATACGGTTGTAATCCCAATCAGAAGCCTTCCAAAATTTATATGGAAAACGGCGCAGAGCTTCCTATAGAAATCCTTTGCGGAAGACCCGGTTACATCAATTTCCTTGACGCATTTAACTCCTGGCAGCTCGTTAAGGAGCTTAAGGAAGCTACAGGCTTGCCCTGTGCTACATCATTTAAGCACGTTAGCCCTACGTCAGCGGCGGTAGGTATCAAGCTTCCCGAGAAGCTTAAGAAGGCTTGCTTCGTTGATGATATTGAGGGTCTTGATGATTCTCCTCTTGCATGCGCTTACGCAAGAGCAAGAGGAACAGACAGAATGAGCTCATTTGGTGACTGGATAGCTCTTTCCGATGTTTGCGACGTTACAACAGCTTTACTTATAAAGAGAGAAATTTCCGACGGTGTTATCGCTCCCGGATATACGGATGAGGCTCTTGAAATTCTTAAGTCAAAGAAGAAGGGCAATTATAACATCGTAAAGATCGATCCGAATTATGTTCCTGAGCTTATCGAGCGCAAGCAGGTTTACGGTATTACTTTTGAGCAGGGAAGAAATAATTTCAAAATCGACAAGGAATTGTTTGCGGATATCGTAACAGAGAATAAGGAGCTTCCCGAAAGCGCTGTTATTGACCTTATTATTTCCCTTATTACGCTTAAGTACACTCAGTCAAACTCTGTGTGCTACGCATATAACGGTCAGGCAATCGGTGTTGGTGCAGGTCAGCAGTCAAGAATCCATTGCACACGCCTTGCAGGAACAAAGGCTGATACATGGCATTTAAGACAGCACGAGAAGGTACTTAATCTTCCTTTCCTTCCCACTGTATCACGTCCTGACAGAGATAATGTAATTGACGGCTATATCAACAAGAATGAAGAGGACGTTTGTGCGGACGGAAACTGGCAGAAATATTTTGCATATCAGCCTGAGCCATTTACCGCTGAGGAAATGAGAGCATATCTTGATACAATTACCGGTGTAAGCGTAGGCTCCGATGCATTCTTCCCATTTAGCGACAATATTGAAAGAGCAAAGAGAAGCGGTGTATCATACATTGCTGAGCCCGGCGGCTCTATCAGAGACGATGTTGTTATCGACTGTGCTAATAAATACGGTATGGTAATGGCATTTACAAAGATGAGATTGTTCCATCATTAATGAGGTGCATGATGAGAGTAATAGTAGTTGGAGGCGGCGGAAGAGAGCACGCCATTATAAAAAAGCTCAAGGAAAACAAATCTATTGAAGAAATATTTGCACTTCCCGGAAACGGCGGTATGGCTAAGGATGCTACTTGCGTTAATATCGGTGCTAAGGACCTTGACGGTATTGTAAAATTCGCAAAGGAAAATGCTATTGACTATGCTGTTGTTGCTCCTGACGATCCCCTTGTTCTTGGATGCGTTGACGCACTCAATGATGCGGGTATTCCTTGCTTCGGTCCCACAAAGGCGGCAGCAATTATTGAGGGCAGTAAGGTATTTTCTAAAAACCTTATGAAGAAATACGGCATTCCTACAGCCGAATACGAGGTATTCTCAAAGGCTGAGGATGCGCTCAAGTATCTTGCGGATGCTCCTATCCCCACAGTTATTAAGGCAGACGGTCTTGCTCTTGGTAAGGGTGTTGTAATTGCTCTTACAAGGGAGGAGGCATTTGATGCTGTAAAGAGCATTATGGAGGATAAGAAATTCGGAGATAGCGGAAATAATATCGTTATTGAGGAATTTTTGGAAGGACCCGAGGTTTCCGTTCTTGCTTTTACAGACGGAAACGTCGTTAAGCCTATGGTTTCATCAATGGACCATAAGAGAGCGCTTGATTTTGATAAGGGTCTTAATACAGGAGGTATGGGAACGATAGCTCCCAATCCGTATTATACCGAGGACATTGCAGATGAATGTATGAAGACTATTTTCTTGCCCACAATCGAGGCAATGAAGAAGGAGGACAGGGAATTCAAGGGTTGTCTTTACTTCGGTCTTATGCTCACAAAGAATGGTCCTAAGGTTATAGAGTATAACTGTCGTTTCGGAGACCCTGAAACACAGGTCGTATTACCATTGCTTGAAAGCGATCTCTTTGAAATCATGCAAAGCGTAACAAATGGAACTCTTGATAAATGCGAGGTTAAATTTGCCGACAAGAGCGCTTGCTGTGTTATTATGGCTTCAAAGGGCTATCCCGAAAAGTATGAAAACGGCTTTGAAATAGTTATTCCCGAGGAAATTTCCGATTCTGTATACGTAGCTGGCGCAAAGCTCGGTGACGGTAAGCTTCTCAGCGCAGGCGGAAGAGTACTTGGTGTTACCGCTATCGCACCGTCTCTTAAGGATGCGATTGACGGAGCTTATAAAAAGGTTTCTTTAATTAAATTCGATAATGCCTTCTACAGAAAAGACATCGGACAAAAAGCACTTAAGGCAACGGAGGATAAATAACAAATGGTTTACCGCGTTTACGTAGAAAAGAAAAAAGGTCTTGAGAATGAGGCTAATGCCCTCTATTCCGAAATCAAAACCTTTCTCGGTATTAAGAATATCGAAAAGGTTAGAATAATGAACCGCTATGATGTGGAAAATATCACAAAGGAGCTTTTTGATTACTCAGTTAAGACAGTTTTCTCCGAGCCCCAGCTTGATAATGTATATTCCGCTATCGAAAATGACGGTGCGGTAGTATTTGCTACCGAATATCTCCCCGGTCAGTTTGACCAGAGAGCAGATTCCGCAGCTCAGTGTATTCAGCTTATTTCAAAGGGTGACAAGCCTTCTGTACAGAGTGCAAGAGTTTATATGCTTTACGGTGCTCTTTCTGATAGTGAAATCAAGGCAATCAAGAAGCACGTAATAAACCCTGTTGAAGCGCGTGAGGCTTCTCTTGAAGAAAAGGATACTATTAAGGCAGAGTATGACATTCCCGAGGATGTAAAAACCATTGATGGATTCATCGATCTCGATAAGGACGGACTTGCAGCATTCGTTAAGTCATATGCCCTTGCTATGGATAACGATGATATTAAATTCTGTCAGGATTACTTTAAGACAGAGGGCAGAAACCCCACTGTGACAGAAATCCGTATGATAGATACGTATTGGTCTGACCATTGCCGTCATACCACATTCTTAACCACAATCGACAGCGTTAAGTTTGAGGATAAGCTTCTTCAGGAAACCTATGACGACTATATAAATACAAGAAAGCTTCTTAACAGAACAAAGCCCATTAATCTTATGGATATCGCAACTCTTGCAGTTAAATATCTTAAGAAAGAGGGTAAGCTTGATAAGCTTGATGAAAGTGAAGAAATCAATGCTTGTACAGTTAAGATTACAGTTGAAATAGACGGTAAGGCAGAGCCCTGGCTCTTGCTTTTCAAGAACGAGACACATAACCATCCTACTGAAATTGAACCATTCGGCGGAGCGGCAACTTGTATCGGCGGCGCTATCCGTGACCCCCTCTCCGGAAGATCATATGTATATGGCGCTATGCGTCTTACAGGTGCTGCTGATCCTTTAAGATCTCTTGACGAAACAATTGAAGGTAAGCTTCCTCAGAGAAAGATCGTTACAACTGCGGCTGCAGGATATTCATCCTACGGTAACCAGATCGGTCTTGCAACAGGTATCGTAGATGAAATTTATCACGACGGCTACGCTGCAAAGCATATGGAGGTTGGTGCGGTTATCGCTGCAGCTCCCGAAAGAAACGTACGCAGAGAAAGACCCGAGGATGGGGACGTAGTTATCTTGCTTGGCGGACGCACAGGACGTGACGGCTGCGGCGGTGCTACAGGTTCATCCAAATCTCATACAGTCGACTCCCTTGAGCAGTGCGGAGCAGAGGTACAAAAGGGTAATGCTCCTGAAGAAAGAAAGCTTCAGCGTCTTTTCAGAAATTATGATGCATGCCGTATGATCAAGCGTTGTAATGACTTTGGTGCGGGCGGTGTTTCCGTTGCTATCGGCGAGCTTGCTGACGGTCTTGAAATCAATCTTAACGCAGTTCCCAAGAAGTATGACGGTCTTGACGGAACAGAGCTTGCAATCAGCGAATCTCAGGAGAGAATGGCTGTTGTAATTGAAAAGGAAAACGTAGATAAGTTCCTCGCTCTTGCACATAGTGAAAACCTTGAAGCAACAGTTGTTGCAACCGTTAAGGCTGAGCCAAGACTCAGAATGCTCCATAACGGTAAAGCTATTGTAGATATCAGCCGTGAATTCCTTAACTCAAACGGCGCAGAGAAGCATATCGATATTGCTCCAGCTAAGTTTGATGATTACAATAAGGAAATCCCCGTTGATTTTGAAAGCGGCATTAAGGCAGTATGTGATGACATAAATACATGCTCAAAGAGAGGTCTTAGTGAGCGTTTTGACAGCACTATCGGTGCGGGAACAGTTCTTATGCCCTTTGGCGGTAAGTATCAGAGAACACCTATTCAGTCAATGGTACACCTTATCTCCAGTGAAAAGGGACATACTGATGATTGCTCATATATGTCATGGGGATATAACCCCTTCATCTCCGAAAAGAGCCCCTTCCACGGTGCATATCTCGCAGTGGTTGAATCTGTATCAAAACTTGTTGCTACAGGTGCAAAATTCGAGGATGTATATCTTACATTCCAGGAATATTTTGAAAAGCCTCTTAAGGATCCTAAGAGATGGGGCAAGCCTTTGTCTGCGCTTCTTGGTGCGTTCAAAGCACAGAAGGATTTTGGAATCGGTGCTATCGGTGGTAAGGACTCAATGAGTGGTTCTTTTGAAAAGCTTGATGTTCCTCCCACACTTATTTCCTTCGCAGTAACAAACGGAAAGACAGGCGAGGTCATCTCTCCCGAATTTAAGAAAGCAGGCTCTAAGGTCGTTATCCTCAAGCCCGAATATGACGAAAATATGCTTCCTAAGATCGATTCTGTTCTTGCTCTTTACGACAAGGTAACAGAGCTTATGAGAAGCGGTAAGGTTCTTTCTGCTTACACACCTACAATAGGCGGTGTTGCTGAGGCTGTATACAAGATGGCTATCGGTAATGGATTCGGCTTTGATTTTGATAATGAACTTACTCTAAAAGATATCTTTGGATATTGCTATGGCTCCTTTGTGCTTGAGCTTTCCGAAAATATGGAAATCGGCACTGTAGTCGGTACAGTAACAGAAGATAAAGCAGTTACATACAATGGCAAGAGAGTTTGCATGTGTGCTCTTACAGAACTTTATGAAAACAAGCTTGAGGGTGTATATCCTTGCAACATTAAATCAAGCGATGAAAAGCCGGAGACAGTTTCATTCGAAACAGATAAGAAGCTTGCACCTGCAATCAAGGTAACAAAGCCTAAGGTACTTATCCCTGTATTCCCCGGTACAAACTGTGAATATGATTCTGCAAAGGCAGTAGAGGATGCAGGCGCTCAGGCCGAGATCTTCGTTATAAATAACTTAAGCGCTGACGATATTAAGAGAAGCTCTGAATCATTTGTTAAGCTTCTTAAGGAATCTCAGATGGTATTTGTTCCCGGTGGATTCTCGGGAGGCGACGAGCCCGACGGAAGCGGTAAGTTTATTACTGCATTCTTCAGAGGAGCAGATGTTAAGGAAGCAGTAACAGACCTCCTTGACAACCGCGACGGACTTATGTGTGGTATCTGTAACGGATTCCAGGCTCTTGTTAAGCTTGGACTTGTTCCTTACGGAAAGATTATAGATACCGATGAAAACTGTCCTACACTTACGTTTAACAATATTGCAAGACACCAGTCAAAGATCGTAAGAACCAGAGTTGCTTCCAATAAGTCACCTTGGCTCTCCGAGTGTAATGTTGGCGATATTTACAATGTTGCTATTTCTCACGGTGAGGGTAAGTTCTTGGCGAACGATGCTACTATTACCGAACTTATAAAGAACGGTCAGATTGCTACTCAGTATGTTGACTTGAACGGAGAGGCTACATATGATATCGATTATAACCCTAACGGTTCAAGCCTTGCAATAGAGGGTATACTTTCTCCTGATGGACGAGTAATCGGCAAGATGGGCCATTCCGAGCGTATTGCTAACGGACTTTACAAGAACGTATATGGCGATTATGACATCAAAATGTTCAAATCTGCCGTTAAGTATTTCAAATAATTTTAATGGGAAAACCGTAACAAGCGGTTTTCCCGTAAAAATTTAATAAATTTTGAAAACTTATTGACTAATCAGGTCACAAGTTGTATAATTCTATATTATATTAATTTATTGGAGGTTTCTCAATTATGGAAAGAGTTTATAACTTTTCAGCTGGTCCTTCCATGCTTCCTATCGAGGTTTTGAATAGAGCAGCTAATGAAATGCTTTGCTATGGCGATAGCGGAATGTCAGTTATGGAGATGAGCCACCGTTCACCTGTATATGACGAAATTATTAAGGATGCGGAAAGACTTCTTCGCAAGATCATGAATATTCCCGACAATTATAAGGTGCTTTTCCTTCAGGGCGGTGCATCAACACAGTTTGCAGCAGTTCCCTTGAACCTTATGAATAAAAATAAGAAGGCTGACTATGTTGTTTCCGGTCAGTTTTCAAACAAGGCTTATAAAGAAGCTCAGAAATATGGCGACGTAGTAGTTGCAGCTTCCAGCAAGGATGCTAATTTCTCTTATATTCCCAAGTTTGACAAGTCTGATATCAGACCCGATGCTGACTACGTACACGTTTGCTTCAACAACACAATTTACGGTACAAAGTTCCCCTACATACCCGATACAGGAGATATTCCTCTTGTTGCCGACATGTCCTCCTGCATTATTTCCGAGCCTGTTGACGTAAGCAAGTTCGGTGTAATTTACGCAGGCGCACAGAAGAATATGGCTCCCGCAGGTCTTACAATCGCTATTGTAAGAGAGGATCTTATGGGTAACGCCCGTGAGGATATTCCTACAATGCTTGATTACAAGACAATGGCTGACAACGATTCTATGTACAATACTCCTCCTTGCTACTGCATTTACATTGCAAAGCTTGTTTATGAATGGATCGACAGTCTTGGCGGACTTGAAAAGATGAAGGAAATGAACGAAAAGAAGGCTAAGGTTCTTTACGATTATCTTGATAGTCAGGATTATTATATTGCTCCCGTACAGAAGGATAGCCGCTCAATGATGAACGTTACTTTCGTTACAGGCGATGCAGAGCTTGATAAGAAGTTTGCTTCCGAGGCAGGTAAGGCAGGTCTTAAGAATCTTAAGGGTCACCGTTCTGTTGGCGGTATGAGAGCTTCCATCTATAATGCAATGCCTTATGACGGTGTAGTTGCTCTTGTTGAGTTTATGAAGAAGTTTGCTGAAGAAAATCCCAAAGCATAAAGAAGGTATAGAAATGAAGAATATTAAGCTTATGAATAAAATCGCAAAGGTTGGTACAGATGTATTTGACCGTGCGAAATATACAGTATCCGACGCTTGCGAAACCGTAGATGCAATAATGGTTCGTTCTGCTAAGCTTCATGATATGGAATTTCCTGCAGAGCTTAAGGCTATTGCACGTTGCGGTGCAGGTGTAAACAACATTCCCGTTGATAAGTGCACAGAGCAGGGAATCGTAGTTTTCAATACTCCCGGTGCAAATGCTAACGGTGTTAAGGAGCTTGCAATCTGCGCTCTTATCCTTGCTGCAAGAGACGTTGTGGGCGGTATTGAATGGGTTAAGACTCTTGCAGGCACCGAAGGCGTTGCAAAGGCAGTTGAGGCCGGTAAGGGTGCATATGTAGGTAACGAGCTTTTGGGTAAGAAGCTTGGCGTTATCGGTCTTGGCGCAATCGGCGGCTTGGTGGCTAACGCTGCTAACGCTCTTGGCATGACAGTTATAGGATGCGACCCCTTTATCACTCCTACAGCTGCTTGGAATCTTGCTCCTTCTGTTAAGCAGGCTGCAACATATGAGGATATTTTCAAAACATGTGATTATATTTCTCTTCATGTTCCCGCAACAGCACAGACAAAGAATATGATCTGTGAAAAGACACTTTCTATGATGAAGAATGGTGTTAAAATTATCAATCTTGCAAGAGCAGAGCTTGTTAACGCTGATGATATGAAGAAGGCACTTGAAAGCAAAAAGGTTTCCAAGTACGTTACTGATTTCCCCACAGATGAAACAGTAGGTGTTTCCGGAATTATCAATATTCCTCACCTTGGCGCTTCTACAAACGAATCTGAGGATCATTGCGCTGTTATGGCTGCAAAGCAGCTTGATGAGTACCTTACAAACGGTAATATCAAGAACAGCGTAAACTATCCGAATGTAGCACTTCCTCATACTGCCAGCGCACGTGTTTGTGTAATGCACAAGAATATTCCTAATATGCTTTCACAGATTACAGCTGCATTTGCATCTGTAAATGTAAATATCGAAAACCTTGCTAACGGTTCTAAGGGTGATTACGCTTATACAATCGTAGAAACAAATGAAAAGGTTGATGATACAGTAGTAAATACTGTTATGAACATTGATGGAGTTGTTAAAGTAAACTGTTATTAATTTTTGGTGAAAATATGATTACTGTTAAACCGTTTTTTGCATTAAGACCCGACGAAAAGCTCGTTTCAGAATGTGCGGCACTTCCTTATGACGTAATGTCAAGTGACGAGGCAAGAGCTATGGTAGAGGGTAAGCCATATTCCTTTTTACACATAGACAAGGCAGAAATTGACCTTGATAAAAGTGTGGATATTTACGATGAAAAGGTATATGCGAAGGCTGCTTCAAACTTAAAAGAATTTGAGAATAAGGGCGTTTATATTAACGATGGTAAAAAAAGATACTATTTTTACCGTCAAATTATGGACGGCAGAGCACAAACAGGTATTGTAGGCTGCGCATCAATTGACGATTATCTTGAAAACCGTATTAAAAAGCACGAGTTTACAAGAGCTGATAAGGAAATTGACAGAATTAAGCACGTTGACATATGCTCTGCACATACGGGTCCTATTTTCTTAACCTATAAGGATAGCTCAATACTTGATAACATTATTGAAAAGGAAACAGAAAAAGCACCAATTTACGATTTTACATCTGAGGATGGTATCAGACATACTGTTTGGGCAACGGACGATGTAAATGTCGATACGGCTATTGAACAGGAATTTTCATCTCTTGAGGCTTTATATATTGCTGACGGACATCACCGTGCGGCATCTGCCGTTAAGGTCGGTATGAAGAGAAGACAGGAAAAACAGGATTACGACGGAACAGAAGAGTTCAATTTCTTCTTATCTGTAATTTTTCCGTCAAAATCTCTTAAAATTCTTGATTATAACCGACTTATTAAGGATCTTAACGGACTTACTCCCGATGAATTTTTAAGTGTTATATCAAAGAATGTCGGAACCGTTGAGGAATATGCCGAAATAGGTCAATACAGGCCCGATTCAATCCATACAGTCGGTATTTATGTGAATAAAAAATGGTATAAGGTTAAGTTTTACGACGAAATCTGTAAAGAAGCATCTGCTGTCGATAGACTTGATTGCGCAATTTTGCAGAAAAATGTTCTTTCGGCTATTCTTGGAATTGATGATCCAAGAAGCGATAAGAGAATTGATTTTGCAGGCGGTATACGTGGGCTTGAGTATCTTGAGAAAAGATGCAATGAGGATATGGTAGCCGCAATCGCAATGTATCCAACATCTCTTGATGAGCTTATGGCAGTTGCTGATTCCGGTGCGGTAATGCCCCCGAAATCTACTTGGTTTGAGCCTAAATTAAGAAGCGGTATTTTAATTCACAAAATATAATGATATCAATAAAAAGTGCGTTCTCATTGGAACGCACTTTTATTTTTATTCGATTTCCTCAGGATATTCAGGGTGTAAGCCTGTTATTTCCTCAAAAGCATAGATATCGTATGGAGGAATAATAATTTCAAACTCTTCACCGTTTATTTCGAACTGCAAGGAGCATAGATTTTTTATATAATACTCACTTTCATATTTGTCAGTTGAAATTTTATATTTTTTGTATTTTTCGCTATCGTAATCTTCGTCCTTGCTCCACGGTGAAAAGCTCGCTTTTTTCTTTATATATTCTATTTTTTTAAAGGAATTTACAGGAGCTATACCGTAAACTGTGCTCATATCACTTAAGCAGAGTATTCCTTTTTCATTAAAAACGCGCATTTCTGTGCTTTCATATTGTGCACCGATGGGAGAGAGCTTGAATTCATCGTTCTTTATTTTGTAAAATACAGACAAAATATCAACCTTAGGCGCATCCTCGGGAACATTTAATTCAAAAAGTACGCTTTTATCTATACTTTCTGATCTTGACATGGTATTTTTGTATTCGTCACTGTTGATTACCTTATTTCCTTTGATTTTGGAAATAAGGAAAAGAATACCGCAGCCCACAAGCAATAGGATTCCTGCTGCAAGGAAAGTATAAATTCTTCTGCTTGCTCCGTCCTCTACACAGGCAGATATGGAAGCACTTGTTAAGCTGAATCCGAATACCAGTAATATGTATTTAATGATGCTCAATACAATAGGAAGAGAAGCTTTTTTATCAAGCGCCTTTATATCATCATAAATCTGATCCTGTCTGTTGGAGGTTTCTTCGCTGACGGCTCTTAATTGCAGAGCTTTTAATTCGGGAAGCAAACCGTCATCATCAGAATCTATATCGATTGCAAATAAATTTTTCATTTATATTTCCTCCTTTGATTTATTTGTTTTAAATATCTTTTTATATGGAATCATTATTAAAACGCCGAACATCATAAGTCCCATCCAAATTAGGATAAGATTATTCCATCCGATGGTTGAAACAGAATTTGCAAAAATGGAGCTTGAAGCTGCGGCTGCCATATAGCTTAAAAAGTCGAGAAAGCCTGTTGCGCTTGACACCATTCCCGTATCTCGAAGACTTGGACAGTATCTGCTCCAGAGCATGGCAGCAGAGCAGTTTGACGTTAATACCGCAAGAACGATAAATCCTACGTTTATTACAGGATTCTTAACGAGATACGTACCAAAGAAAAATACGGTGGATAGAGAAAACATTAAAAGAATGGTTAAATCCATATTTCTTTTAAGTTTTTCGTAAACAAATACTGCTACAAATGCGGACATTGCAATAATTAACGTTGCTACCGTAAATATAGTGGGAGCCACCTTTGCGTCATAGCCGAGATATTGAGAAAAATATGTGGGCAGCCAGAATACTACAGCCGTTCTGACAACTCCCGTTATTATAGAAATAAGGGAAAAGGTAATGATTCTGTGCTTTATCAGTACCTTAATACCTGAAATCAGGGAATTTCCCTCTCGTTCGGCTTCTTTGCGAATTTCATATTTGCCGTATTGTACGATTCCTCTTTTTTCAAAGAATATAAAAAATACGAGACAGAGAACGGACATCGTGAAGAGAGCTATACTACTTGTAATAAATACGCTTTCCCAAACAAGTATCGATGCCACAACACCGGCTAAGGGGGAGCCGAGAAGGGCGGCGACCTCATATCCGAGACTGCATCTTACCGCATGAATCGGATTGGTATTTTCGGCCACTACTTTAGTCATGGGAGCGTATATCATAGACAGGAAAAAGCCCGTCATTGCGTATAGAAATTTAGCGGCGTTTTGATAAGCGAATACGTAAGGAAAAGCAAAATTTGTCGCTCCCGCCAAAAGTAAACCAAAGGCTATCATATATTTTGCCTTGATTCTGTCTCCTATGATTCCGTTTATAAGCTGACCAACGGCATAAAAGATGAAATATAAGGAGGAAACAACTCCTATGTATTCAACGGTTGCGTCGCCTGACTCCACGATCTGGGGGGTAACCGCACTTAAAATATTTCTTGCAAAGTAAACCGCAAGATAGGAGGCGGAGCATAGTCCGCCTATCATTACGGCGTTTTTTGCATCTTTAGTTAACTTCAATTTTATACCTCTTAGAAAATATATCCATCAAAATTTAACTGTCACAGTGCTTCCAACCGGTACAAAGACCTTTTTAAAGTCTAAAAGCTCGGGATTAGGTTCATATTTGAATTTAAGTACAGCATAATCTGTATCCATGCCACCTTTGTTGGTGATTTCAACAGTGCTTTCGTCAATCCATTTCTCCTCAATGTCACCGTAGGTAAGACCGTGACCGAAGGGATAGAGAGGAGTGCCCTTGAAATACTTATAAGTTCTGTTTTCCATACTGTAATCGCGGAATGGAGGCAGGTCGCTGTCATCTTTGTAGAAAGTTACAGGTAAGCGTCCGCTGGGGGATGCCTTTCCCAAAAGAACGTCTGCGATTGCGTTACCGCCCTCTGCTCCGGGATAAAAGCATTGAATAACCGCATCGCAATATTTGTCTTGTTCCACGAGTGAAACACAGCTTCCGCTTATATTAACGAATACCATCGGCTTACCAATTGCCTTCAGCCTGTCAAAAAGCTGTCTTTGAGGAATGGGAAGACATATGTCCTTCTTATCTCCTGCAACGTCACCGTTGAAGGTGTCGCCCTCCTCACCCTCCATCGAGGGATTTAGTCCCATAAATATTACAACAACGTCAGCCATTTTAGCTATGATCTCAGCCTCACGCATGGGATTTCCGCTCCAGTTACCGCTGTTAGGGTCATGGGGGTGACATCCTGCGGCGTAAAGCACCTTGCCGTCAAAATTATCTTGTAAACCGCGAAGAGGAGTGTAGTATACAGAGGGAGTTCCGTTATAATTACCCTTAAGTATTCCTATATTGTCTGCGTTAGGACCGATAACCGCAATCTTTTTAACGTCCTTTGACAAGGGAAGTATGCCGTTGTTTTTAAGGAGTACAATGCTTTCCTGCGCCATTTTTCTGTTAAGTGCGCGATGCTCATCACATTCAACAATGTCGTAGGGAATATTGTCGTATTCGCAGTCTGAATCGAACATGCCGAGACGAAAACGGGCTTCAAAAAGCTTTTCAACCGCTGCAGTAATGGTTTCCTCGGTAATAAGGTCCATTTCATAGGCTTCCCAAAGGCTTAAATATGCATCTCCGCAATTAAGCTGACAACCGTTGTTTACAGCAAGAGCAACGCTTTCGGGCTCTGTAGCAGTTACCTTGTGTCCCGTGTGGAAATCTCTTACTGCTCCGCAGTCGGATACAACGTAGCCCTTAAATCCGAATTCTCCGTAGAGAATATCCTGCAAAAGAGTTTTGCTGCCGCAGCATGGCTCTCCGTTTACTCTGTTATAAGCTCCCATAACTGCAGATGGATCTGCGTGATCGATGCAGTATTTAAAGGCGCTTAAGTAGGTTTCATAAAGGTCTTTTTTGGATACTACAGCATCAAAGCCGTGACGCTCATATTCGGGACCACTATGTACGGCGTAGTGCTTGATTGTAGCGTCAAGCTTACGGTATTTTCCGTTACCCTGTAAGCCTTTTATGAATGCGGTACCCATTTTACCCGTAAGTAAAGGGTCCTCTCCATAGGTTTCGTGACCTCTGCCCCAACGGGGATCTCTGAAAATGTTTATATTGGGAGACCAGAATGTAAGTCCCTGATAAAGCTCTGTGCTTCCGAATTTCTTGAATTCATTATATTTTGCTCTCGCTTCATCGGATATGGCGGTTGCAACTTTTTCCATAAGCTCGGTATTGTAGCTTGCGGCTAAGCCGATAGCCTGAGGGAAAACGGTTGCGCAGCCCTGTCTTGCAACACCGTGAAGACATTCACTCCACCAGTTATATGCGGGTATGTTAAGACGGGGAATGGCAGGCGCATCGTATCTCATTTGCGCCATTTTTTCTTCTATTGTCATTTTTGCGACTAATTCCTTAGCTCGTTCCATAAAATTCATATCAGAGTTCTCCTTAAAAGAATATTATTATATTAATTATAACTTATCACCTTGTTTTTTTCAAGAGCGTTAAAGAAAAATCCCGTTCCAACGAACGGGATTTTGGTGCAGGAAATGAGATTTGAACTCACAAGAATTTCTTCATTGGCTTCTGAGACCAACGCGTATGCCAATTCCGCCACTCCTGCATATGAATAGCAAGATTTAACTTGCTATTATTTTGTTTTTGAAAGCTTATTCCGTTTTGCCGAAATTTTTGAATTAAGAAGAGCACGAAGCCCGTCTTCAGTTCCTTCGGTTATCTCGTTTTTTGTAATTATGAGACACCCCTTTTTATTTAAAAAAAGATAGAAGGATTTCTTTGTTTCACAAGCCTTTATTATCCATCCGTACTTAACGGTAGAAGAGCCTGTTTTTACTTTGGATTTCGATGTGATAAGTATGCTTTCGTCGGTAAATATAAAATTGTTTATAACAGCATTTTCGTCATTAAAGCCTTTAAGCTTCATAATAGGCTTTACAAAATAGTTAAATGCCATTATGAAGTCAAAAGCAAGCACAAAAGCAAGGGCGATAGAGAATATGGTAAAAATAGCAGTTCCTATTGAAAAAACCGTAGCCGCAATCATAAGAGCCGTAGCAATTCCCATAGAAATCGCATCCGACGGTGATTTTACCGCATTGTATTTCATAAGTGCGGAAAGAGCAGCTTTATCGTAGGTTACACTTGCTTTTATCATGGCTTTTCTCACTTTATCCAAGGAATTTTTCTTTATATGCTGTCTTACATTTTTTGATGGTTTCCACAGCCGCCGCACGGCCCTCAATCTTATCGACTCTTGTAGTCTTATTTTCAAGATATTTGTAAACCTCAAAGAAATGCTTGATCTCCTCAAACTGATGCTTGGGAAGCTCTGTAATATCGTTATATGAGTTAAGGTTAGGATCCTTAACGGGGATAGCAATTATTTTTTCATCAACCTCGTTTTCGTCTATCATATAAAGAATACCGATAGGGTAGCACTGAACGATGGACATAGGCTCAAGAGGCTCCTGGCATATTACAAGAACGTCAAGAGGGTCGTGGTCCTCGGAAAGGGTACGGGGTATAAATCCGTAGTTTGCGGGATAATGTGTGGAAGTGTAAAGTATTCTGTCAAGACGCAAAAGTCCGCTACGCTTATCAAGCTCGTATTTGTTTTTGCTTCCTCTTGGAATTTCGATAACTGCGATAAAGTCGTCGACTGTGATTCTTTCATCGTCAAAATCGTGCCAAGGATTCATATTTAAACCTCCGTAATACAAGTTTATAATTTGCAAGTACTATTATATCCAAATTACACGTGTATGTCAAGTCATTTTGCGTGTAAAAAAGAAAAAGTCTTGACAAGTGTCTGTAAAAATGATAAAATTTAAGCGTAAGATACCATTATTTTACATTTTGGAGGATAAAAATGAAGGATTCAAAAACCCTTGCATATATAAATTTATTCGCGATTTTAGGCTCAATTCCAAAGCTTTGTAAGGAATGCGTTGAAGCCCGCGAAATTATAAAAAACGATAAAATTTCCATCGGATTTTCAGTTAAAAACGGACCCTCTGCAACTCTTTATTTCAATCACGGCGAATGTCATATGGTTGAGGGAATTAAGAAATGTAACATTAAGCTTTGCTTCTCAACCTGTGATAAATTCAACGGTATGATTGACGGCACCGTGACTCCCATTCCCTGTAAGGGTCTTCTTAAAGTAATGTTTCTTCTTAAGAAATTTATGCCACTAACGGATATCTTATCAAAATATTTAAGAGCAACGGAGAAAGATCTTTGTGACAAGGAGTTTTTCCGTGTGAGCACCCTTCTTATGTTTAACGTAATTACGGAGGCTATGGCGCAGATAGGTAATCACGATAGAATAGGTAAGGCAAGCGCATCGTATATTACTGATGGGGATGCAAAAATAGCTATAAGCGGTTCTGAGAGTGCGTATATTGCAGCTAAAAATCATATTTTAACAGCTCATCACAGAGAACCTGACGATTTTGACGCTTACATGATATTTGAGAGTCTGGAGCTTGCCCGCGATCTTTTTGATGGAAAGGTAAACGCCGTTGCCGCCGTAGGTCTTGGACAGGTACGTGTGGGCGGTATGATATCAATGATAGACAACCTTAACAGAATACTTGACAGAGTATCCTTTTATCTTGCGTAAGGAGGGATAGCTATGCATAAAATAAATGACTACACGAAGAGCAGAGAATATTTTAAACGCGCCGCAAGTGTAATTCCATCAGGAATTTACGGACATCAAGGCCCTGCTGAGGGCTGCTACGTGCCTATTGAGGCGTTCCCCTTCTTTTCCGAAAGAGCAAAGGGCTCTTATATATGGGACGTTGACGGAAACCGCTTTATAGACTATATGTGCGCATACGGCCCTAATATTTTGGGCTACAATGACCCTGACGTAGACGAGGCGGCGGCTAAGCAGAGAGAGAAGGGAGACTGTATCACCTTCCCCTCTACTAAAATGATTGAATTTGCAGAGCTTCTTACCGACACCGTTGCAAGCGCTGATTGGGCGTTCTTTGCAAAGAACGGTAATGACGTTACAACCCTGGCGGTTATGACTGCAAGAGCATACACAAGAAGAAAGAAGATAATTTTCTTCAAGGGCTACTATCACGGTGTATCTCCTTGGACACAGAAAATTGATTATTCCGGTATTATTGAGGAGGACGTTTGCAACAATATCTATCTTGATTGGAATGATTTTACGTCGGTACAGGAGACCTTTGAAAAATATAAGGGACAGATTGCCGCAGTAATAGGTCAACCCTATATGCACGGTAATTTCCGCGACAATGAAATGCCCGAGCGTGATTTTTGGAAAAAGGTAAGAAATATATGTACGGAAAACGGAACTATTCTTATAATTGATGACGTGCGCGCAGGATTCCGTATGGACCTTGCAGGCTCCGACCATTATTTCGGCTTTGAAGCGGATCTTATTTGCTTTTGTAAGGCTCTTGCCAACGGCTATAACGTTTCCGCCCTTTGCGGTAAGGAATTTTTAAAGGGAACAGTATCGGGTATGTCCTATACCGGTAGCTATTGGCTTTCCGCCGTGCCCTTTGCCGCAGGTATTGCGTGTATAAATAAGCTCAAGAAAATAGACGCGCCTAAAATTCTCCTCGATAAGGGTATAAAGCTTAAAAACGGACTTGTAGACGCGGCTAAAAAATATGGCTATGACCTTAGAGTAACGGGACACGAATCCTTGTTCTACCTACGTTTAGCGGATGATCCAACATTGATGCTCCATCAGGAGTGGATTGCGGAGTGTGTTAAGCGCGGAGTATTTTTTACAAATCATCATAACCACTTTATCAACGCATCGCTTACCGATGACGATATAAAGGAAACCGTTGATATAGCGGACGAGGCATTCTCGGTAATTAAAAACAGACATTTATAAAAGATAGAAGCTGTGGTCAACCACAGCTTCATCTGTATAGCCGTTTATATGATAGGAAGGTAACAAAAAATGTTAAGCATAAAAAACGATACAGGAGTTGTATTGGAGGTATTCAATAAGAGCTTTTCCGTGGAAATAGCAATAGATGGGGAAATATGTATAAGCGATGAGCAAATAAACGGAGATTACGAATTATTCTTTAAATACTTTGCCTTGGATGATGAAAAAAGCCACCTGAAGAGTGAATGGAAGATTCGTTCATTTGGCAGACGTAGGCTGGTGTATGATAGAGAAAAGGAATACGATATTCCCGTAGTAACTGTGGTTAATGTAAAGAGGTATGAGAAAATCACGGTGGAAAAGGATAATGTAGAATCAATTACAGTTTTGCCGTTTATGATTAGTAAGAGTATTAAAAAGGTAAAATGTAAATCAAACGGTAAAAAGCTTCCGTGCAGAGTTGAATTTATACATAAGAAAAGTAAGCCGAAATTTATTATTCACTCAGTTATAGGCTTTATTTTGAAGCTTTTTACGCTGTTTTTGCTTATCGGTGTTTCGATAGTCAGTTGGATTGAGTATAACGGAAAATGGGAGGATATTGCCTTTTCCGGAATAATCAGTGTTATTTCGCTGATGTTGGCGTTTTTGTGGATAGGAGGTATAAGAGCTCTTGTAAGGGCATCCAAATTCAAAGCGCCCGATAGTGAAGAATCGGATGAATAGAGCCGATTAGTGTTTAAAAATAACCGAAGAGTAATTTTCGGTTGAATTATTTGTTTTTTTAATGTAGAATGGAGAAAACATAAAGGAAAAGAGGAATTGAATTGAAAAACATAATTGAAATCAATCATCTGTTTAAATCCTTTGGCGAGGTTAAGGCGGTACAGGATTTAAGCTTCCGTGTTAAGGAGGGAGAGCTGTTTGCGTTTCTCGGTGTAAACGGAGCAGGTAAGTCCACTACGATAAACATTATGTGCGCTCAGCTTGCCAAGGATAACGGCGAAATTATAATAGACGGCTACGATCTTGATAAGGATGCTGACGGAATCAAAAGGGAGCTTGGAGTAGTATTTCAAAGCTCTGTGCTTGATAGCGCCTTAAGTGTTTATGATAATTTACAGAGCAGAGCGGCGCTTTACGGAATTATCGGAGATGAGTTTAAAGAAAGAATAGAGGAGCTTTCCTCACTTCTTGAATTTAAGGATCTTTACAAAAGACCTGTAGGCAAGCTTTCCGGAGGACAGAGGAGAAGAATAGATATTGCAAGGGCTTTACTTCATAAGCCTAAAATACTTATCCTCGATGAGCCTACAACGGGACTTGACCCTCAGACAAGAAAAACTCTTTGGAACGTAATTTCTCAGCTTCGAAAAAATGAGAATATGACCGTTTTCTTAACAACTCATTATATGGAGGAGGCGGCAGAGGCGGATTACGTTGTAATTATAGATAGCGGTAAAATATCTGCAGAGGGAACACCGTTAGAGCTTAAAAACACCTATACAGGCGATTTTGTTACTATTTACGGAATAGATGAAGCGGCAGTCAAGAGCTTTGGCTATGAATATGAGAAAATCCGTGACGCATACAGAATAGCCGTTCCTAATACAAAAGCGGCAACCGAGCTTATTGTAAAGTATCCCGAGCTTTTCATAGATTATGAGATTACAAAGGGAAAGATGGATGATGTTTTCCTTTCGGTAACGGGAAAGAAGCTTACGGGAGGAGAAGACAAATGAAGATAGCATTGACTCTTATTAAAAGAAATATAAAGCTTTTCTTTAAGGATAAGGGTATGTTCTTTACGTCCCTTATTACTCCCTTGATATTGCTTGTTTTGTACGCTACATTTTTAAGTAATATTTACAGAGACAGCTTTGCTTTAAGCTTCCCTGAGGGTATGCCAATACCGAGTGACATAATTGACGGCTTGGTTGGGGGACAGCTTATTTCGTCACTTCTTGCAGTATCCTGTATAACCGTTGCGTTTTGCTCCAATTTCTTAATGGTACAGGACAGAGCAAACGGAACTGTAAAGGATTTAAGAATTTCCCCGGTAAGCGCAAACGTTCTTTCCTTAAGCTATTACGTAGCAACTCTTGTGTCCACGTTGCTTATATGTGTGACCGCCCTTATAATCTGTCTTGGATATACGGCTATGATAGGATGGTATATGTCTGTTAGCGACGTATTCCTTTTGCTTCTCGACGTTATAGTGCTTGTGTTCTTCGGTACGGCATTGTCGTCGTTTATCAACTTTTTCCTGTCATCACAGGGGCAGATCTCCGCAGTGGGAACTATTATAAGCGCCGGCTACGGCTTTATTTGCGGAGCGTATATGCCTATATCGTCCTTTAGCGACGGGCTTCAAAAGGTAATATCCTTCCTTCCCGGTACTTACGGTACGTCCTTGTTCCGTAATCACGCAATGGGTGGCGCTATAAGAGCCCTTAAAGAAGAGGGAATACCTGATGTGGTTATTGATAGTATAAGAGATGCCGTTGACTGTAACGTGTATTTTTTCGGTGAAAGAGTAGAGCCATACGTAATGTACGTTATATTAGCATCATCAATAGCTTTGCTTGTTGGCGGATATATTCTTCTTAACGTTTTCAGAAAAAAAGATAAATAATTCTTGGCGAGGGCAGAGTGATCTGCTCTCGTTTTTGTAAAGTTGACAATATGGAAAAAATAAGGTAAAATAAATACAAAAGTAACTACATTACAGGGAGACAATGAACCGACAGAGAACCGTCCCCTGTCTGTACGATATATGGTTTATTCTTCAATAATTTCGAGTTTAGGTTCAGGGTGGTTTTAATATATGAAAAATAGATGTTATCCAAAATATAGTTTTGTTCTTTATTTTATATTATCAGCAGTAATGCTTGTGTTTTCTGCGGGACCCTTGTTT
>JAFVYY010000130.1 GCA_017508405.1 Clostridia bacterium | reverse complement strand
TATGAAAATCTGTACGGCTTCCCCTCCGATACAAAGCTGGAGAGATTTGCATTTGGATCAAGCAATACCTTAAGCTCGTCAACGTGGCATATTATTTCCGCATCGGGGAATGCGCTAACGTATTCGCAGGTATATTCTGCATGATCAAAATGTCCATGCGTAAGAACGATATATTTCACCGTAAGACCTGATTTATTTACAAAATCCACAGAAGAAAAAGCCTTGCATCCGCAATCGACTATCATGGCGCTCCCGCCGACCTCGTTATATATAACGTATGTGTTTGAGCCGAGAAGACCGCCCTCTATGGTTTTTATCATACTATCACCTCGCTTTAAGCATATTTTAGCTTATTTTAACCACAGAGTCAAGTATTTTCTTCATAAAACAGATGTTATGTCCCAAAAACAGTACAAGTAATTGCGGTAAATAATTGAAAAATAAAATTATCTGTGGTATACTTTTTATATAAAGTCTTTCGGGAGGAGCTTATGAAGAACGAAAACTCAAGGAAAATCAAGCTTTTAAAGCTGTGGGAGCTGCTTAAAAGCGAAACTGACGAAGACCATCCTATGGATACTGTGGAAATTATGGAGAAGCTTAGCAGGGATGGAATTGAGGTTGACAGAAAAATACTGTATAATGATATCGAGGTTTTGAACAGCTACGGCTATGAAGTATTAAAGGAAAGAGGAAAAAGAAACAGATATTACGTAATGGACAGGAGCTTTGATCTGCCCGAAATACGTATACTGATGGACGCTATGCAGGCATCCGCTTTTATCACCGAAAAAAAGACTGAAGAGCTTACGAGTAAGATTTCATCTCTTGCGGGAAGTAAAAAAGGATGTGTGCTTAAGGAAAGCGTTCTTAGATTCAGCACCGTAAAAAGCCTTAACGAAAGTGTTTTTTATTCGGTAAACGCCATAGCCGAGGCAATGGACAGCGGTAAAAAGATAGTTTTCAACTACTATACCTTGAACGTTCATAAAGAGAAAGCGTACAGAACCGAAAAAAACGATACGTCGAAAATAAAGCAGTATAAGGTAAATCCGGTTGCCACCGTATTTGATAACGGACAGTATTATCTTGTATGCTATGACGATAAGCACAAGGGACTTGCAAACTATCGTATAGACAGAATGGACAGGGTAAAAATCACCGAAGAGGATATAAGGGAAAACAAGGAGACACAGGGCATCGATCTGGCAAAGCGAAACAGACAGATGTTTGGTATGTTCGGGGGTGACGTTCATACCGTAACCATAGAGGCAGATAAAAGCCTTCTTGACGTAATTTTCGATAAATTCGGCCACCGTATAGAGCTTTTTGAAACAAAAGACGGTAAAATTTCATGTAAAGCAGAGGTGCAGACCGGTCCTATGTTCATCGCTTGGTGTTGCTCCTTTGAAGACAGGTTAAAGGTTGTTTCTCCCCCATCCGTCGTAAATTCTGTAAAATCCCATCTTGAAAAATCCCTTTCTCAATATAAGTAAAACAAAATGCGGCACTCTGTGCCGCATTTTGCTGTCATAAAGCTTATTTGTGCTTGTATGTAAAAAATTCAAAGTCTGCATAGCAGGCAGGCTCAAGCTCTCCGCCGGAAAGATCGTGACAGCACATACCGATAAAGGTTCCCGTATGACCCTCGTGACCGATGTCGCAGTATGCTTCATCGGATAAGTTGGAGCAGTCAAGCTCACCGCCGATGTCTGTGTAGCTTACACCGTCGAGGGAGTAGGAATATTTAAGGGTGAGCTCATCAATGTTTACTCGGAGATAAACCACACTTGCGTTTCCTATGCTTATTCCTCTCATTAAGGGATTGTAGAATTTAAGACTGTCACGTACAAACACTCTTAATACGTTATCTCCGTCATCACCCTGTGACATGTAAAGATAGAAGAAATTGTAGGTATCATACATAACCGTAAGGCCTGCCATCTGCTGGAAATTTTCAGGATGAAATTCCATTTTGACTGTAGCTTCAGCGTGGTGATGCTGAAGTCTGCGGGCAACGAGGGCCTGTGTATTCCATGAGGTTATTGAATCTTTTCCGTAAAGTCTTAAGTAGCCCTTTCTCTTTGAAAGTGAGCCGATCTTTTCATCAAAAGGAATTCTGAGTGTTTTAAACGTGTGGGGAAGTGCGGACAGATCAAAGCTTACAGTCTCGGGAAGCGGAGGATACTTAACCTCGTCAAGATTTATATCACACTCTACGGGAGGGGTCGTACCGCCATCAGCAAGACGGAGCCATCCCTTATCATCCCATACGACTCTGCATATAGCTGTTTCTCTGCCGAGAATACATCTTCCTTTTTCGGTAATAGGTCTTCCGCAAAGATAGGGAACGTACCATTCCCCGTTTTTAGTATCTACAAGGGAGCCGTGACCTGTGCGCTGCAAGGGAGAAGAGGGGTTATCTCTCACCGTAAGAAGGGGCATGGGGTCATATTCGTAAGGACCGAGAATGTTTTTGGAGCGTGCCATTCGTATGCCGTGGTTGTACATCGTTCCGCCCTCGGCAACCATAAGATAATAATATCCGTCCTTCTTGTAAAGATGAGGAGCCTCGGTAGCGCCGATCTCGGTGCCCCTGAAAATAACGGTAGGCTTACCGATAAGCTTCTTTTCCTTTTCGGAGTATTCCTGAAGCATGATTCCCGAAAAATCGTGATTCTCCATGCGGGAATCCCATCGCATATTAAGAAGATATTTTCTTCCGTCATCGTCGTGGACATAGAAGGGTCAAATCCGCTGGAATTAAGATATACGGGCTCACTCCACTCACCGAAAAGATCTGTTGTTGTTACAACGTAGTTGGGTGTATCCTTGAATATACCGTGAAAGTTCTTTGTATTTGTGTAAACAAGATAAAAGGTTCCGTTGGAATATGAAAGACAGGGGCCCCATATACCGCCGGAGTTCGGATCTCCCTTCATATCAAGCTGAGAAACTCTGCGAAGAGGTGAGGGGAGCTCCTCCCAGTTTACGAGATCTCGTGAATGGTAGAGCTGAACACCGGGAAACCATTGAAATGTTGATGTGGCAAGATAGTAATCGTCTCCCACTCTGCAAATTGACGGATCGGGATGAAAGCCCGGAATTATAGGATTTATAGCCTTTACCATAATATTCTCCTTAAAATGCTTTTTTATCTATTATAGCATTACAAAATTAAAAAATCAATTACCGACTGATAATAAAAACGTCTGCGGAATAAAATCCGCAGAGCGTTTTATCTGTTATAAAGGGAAATAAACTCCGCATCCTCACGAATAAAATCGAAGCACGGTCTTGAAAGAGTGTTTAAAATAAGCTGAGTATTTGTTTCTCTGTAATTCTTCGTGCTTGACGAATGATCCGCTACGGCGGATGATACGAAAATACTTGTGTAATGCTCAATGATATCGGGTAGCTTATCGTATTTTCCGGCGTGGAAAAGAGCCATTTCAAGATTTTTTATGGTGTTTTCCTTATCCTCAAGCTTTGCATAACAGGATGCTATCTGAGAATATATACTTGCGATTCTGCTGTGATAAAATAGGAAATTACCATCATAAATCAATGCATTCCACAGCTTAAGGGCTGTTTCGCAGGCAAATATTTCTTCTTCGGGGGTACGGCCCTGAGCGAGATGGATATTCATACATAGGCAATCCATAAACTGAAGATTGTTATCGTGCTTCTGCTTAAGGGCCTTTTTCTTCCCCTCAAAGGTGAAGTATGCATGCTCAAGAAGCATATCTCGACAGGTATAGAAATCGCTTGTCATATTGGCGTAGGCAACCGCTTTTTTCTCGTTAGCAACGGAAAGAGTATAGTCACCGTATGTGAAAACGAGAAGCTGAAGCGCGCCGTTTCGCTCATTGTTATCCGTACAGTCGCGAAGTATCCTTTCGCAAAGAGAAATAACCTCTTTGGCATTTTCCTCACGGCATGCTTCAAATTCATCGTCTAAATTCAAGGTATCCCAAAGGGCATAGGCAAGCTTCATCAAGCAATGGGAGTTTCTCGGATATTTATAAGACGCCTCTCTCCAAAGGTCTATACGCTCGGTAATATATCCCTTGTGGGCATACTCAAGATCCTTTTTTCTATATTCCTCAACGTCAGCATTCTGCATATCAATGTCGTGGTCAAATAGCTCGTCAATGGTCACTCCGAAGAAATTGGCAATGGGAATAACGAGAGAAATATCGGGCATTGCATTATTGTTTTCCCATTTTGAAACAGACTGATAGCTGATGTTAAGATATTCTGCCAGCTTTTCCTGTGTAACGTCATTTTTTTGACGAAGCATTTTTATTTTTTCGCCGATTGTCATATAGTCCTCCTTTCATAAAAATGCGCCTTTTAGCATATTATAGCAGACTTTAATGAATAAATCAATAACCGCATAGGCAAGTTAAACTCAACCGATAGTTGCATACCTGAAGAAGTATGACCGAAATAAGATTTTAACGTCGTATGGTAAACAATTCAGGTAGCCGACACACGGATGCAGTCGCTGACCCCATCACCGTAAGCAATGTTACGCTTTATACTCAAAATAATCGGTGTATAAGTACATAGCCTATAAAAGGGATGGGGAAATCTTTGTTTCCCCATCCCTTTAAAAGCTTATTAATATATCGGAGATATTTGCTGCATAAAGCTTTATTTCAAAATTATGCGAGAGGGCGCGCGCCATACTGTGATTTCGGATGAAAGGAATTCACTTTTGTTGATTCCGTCAAGGTCGGCAAGAGAATTTATTTCCTTGTCGCCAACAGCAACGATTACGTCGCAGGGCAAAATACCCTTTGCGGATGCTCCCGCAAATTGGTCAACGTCGCAAACCAGCACACCGTTATGGCCTGCCGTTGCGAAGGCAGACATTTCACCGTCGGTCTCAATATTTTTGATCTTCATATTGAACAGAGTTATAATATTGGACTTGCTCTTCTTTTGATTTTGATTAATTTTTGGAAGAGCAGGAGTCCTTGCAAGCCTTTTAAGGGGCTCATACCTTACGCCAAACTCACGTGGAAAGTCTTCAAATCCGCAAATTTTCGGAGAAATCAGAGTGTAATCACTGCGCCTTGTATTTGCAAAGGTGCATTTTGTTTTTATCGAGCCCTTGTCCATACCGGTTATTTTTTCAAGCTCGGGAGCTTTTTTTATGCCCCTTGTATTCCTTGAATGTAATACGTTAAAGTCAATGCTTTTTCCGAACCCGTGCTCCATTAAAATCGGCTGATACTCCGTGAAAATAATATTATTTTCAACCACGTCCCCGCTGTTTTCGTACCAAACGTGCATATGTACGGAGTTGTTTACCGTTATATTGTTATGAACGTATCTTCCAAATCCCTCACGAAGCTTTATGCCGCCGTTTAAGCATAGATTGTTGTAAATTTCATAATTGGATGAGCCGTCGTCAAGGTCAATATCCCAACCCCTGTCGCAACGGAATCTGCTGTTTCTTATAACCGTTTTACTGATGCAGTCAAGATAAGCATATTTGTAAATTTCATCTTGCTTAAGATCGCTCAAATGCCAGAATCTATCCCTGCCCCAGGAGTTAAAGCTTCCGTGGTCGCCCGTTTCCTTAACCGTGTCAAATACGTCGCATCCGTCAATCATATGACCGCCAAAGGTACCCTCGGAAATATTGATTCCCGCACGGGATGCATCGTAAATGCTTGTGTTGATAACGCTGATGCCGTAGGACATGGAAATTTCAACTCCTGTCGCCTGCTTTTCAACTGCGCCGACACGCTCAATGAGGCAATCGTCAACAGTACAGTTCTTTGGATAATCCTTTGATTTCGGTCCTCTTGTCTTATCTATTTCAAGGAAGCTTTGGCTCTTGGTAGCCTCAAATAAAGGACTTCTTACAGCGTTTGGCTTACCGACAAAGCAAACACCGCTTGCGCCAACGTCCTTGAAATGGCATTTGGAAACTGTGATATTACTGTTTTTGCCATCAACAAAAACACCGTTTGTACCGATATCAAAAAGGGAGCATTTTAATAGAGAACAGTCCCTCGAATTTGTAAAATAAATTGCGCCGCCCCTGTAAATTGTCCAGTCGCTTCGTAAAAGGGGCTCGTTTGTGAGCATAAACGTTCTTTTGGCACGTCTTATTTTAATATTCTCAAGACTTACGTTTTTACAGCTCTTGAATACGAAAAAGCTTGAATTTACGCAAATTTCCGCATCACTCAAGCTATGCTCGGGCTTCAAAATCACGTATACGCGCTTATTTTTCTTGTCAAAATACCACTCACCGGGCTCGGTCATTTCCTCACGTACGTTTTCTATGTACTTGAAATCGGAGTGCATACCCATTTGTCTGTTATTCTGCCATCCGCCGATATATGTAAGATTACCGCTTTCATCCTTGCCGGTAACCTCATAGGAGTAACCGCCCCAATTGTGCAGATGCATTGCGTGAATGTAAGCGCCGCTCGGATCCATCCACTCATCAGCCTTAGCCTTGGATAAAACGTCCCTTGAAAATCCGCCGAAAATCTTTATATCGGGATTATATTTTGGGAAACGTGACATTTGGTATTTTTCACCGTTAATATACAGCGCATCGGCATCATGATCCGTTTTTGCGGAAAATACGCCGTTTCCCTCATCTCTCCAGCCGCCGATTTTCGCGCAGCCCTGTATTACTGTATTTTTCTCTCCCCGAATTACCATATTCTCACCCTTGATAAGAATCGCATCCGTAAGATTGTAAATACCGCTTTTTAAGGTAATAACCGTTTTTTCACCCTCCTTATGACAGGTGAAGCCCGTTGAATTTTTGCTTTTGATTAATGATGAAAGCCTTGAATTAGACAGCTTTTTCAAATAATCTTCCCGCTTTTTTGCCTCGTTTTTGCTTTTAAAAATCTCAAAATAGCAAAGACCATCGGGCAATTTTTTATAAAGAAGCTCTGAGCGAACGCCAAAGCCGTATATCCCTTCATCTTGTGTTAAATAAGTGTAAAACATAATCCACCTCAGAAGCGTTTTTCTTGATTATATCGCAAAAAGCAAATAAAATCAATTATATTAAGCAAATATTATTTAAATTTTTTCCGATTCATCAACATTGACACACAGATGATTTTGTGGTACAATTTGAGTAATTATATACCTTACAGAAACGAGAAAAGATATGAACAAAAATGTTTTAAGAGATAAGATACTCGGGTGCTTCAACGGTAAAAATGTAGGTGGAACACTTGGCGCTCCCCTTGAAGGAAAAAACGGCTTTTTTGATGTTGAATATTTTCTTCAACCTAATATTGAGGGAAATCCCATGCCGAATGATGACCTTGATTTACAGATTTCTTCCTTGAATGCTGTCAGAAGATTCGGAAGAAATGTAAATTCAGAAATTTTAGCAGAGTATTTTTGCATATTTGTTAATCCCAGCTGGGCAGAATACGGGGTTGGTAAATCGAATTTAAGACGGGGTATTCCAACACCCATATCGGGATATCATTCCAATAGCTATAAAGACAGCTGCGGTTCATTTATCCGCAGTGAGATATGGGCATGTCTGTGTCCAGGACATCCCGAGCTTGCAACTCGCTATGCATACTTTGATTCTTCCATAGACCACGCAGACGAGGGAACGTATGGAGAAGTGTTTTGGGCGGCTGTACAAAGCGCTGCCTTTGTAGAAAACGACGTTGAGAAGCTGATTGATATCGGACTCAGCTATATCCCGCAGACAAGTGCGCTTCATAAGGGAATCTCCTTGGTTGTTGACTGCTATGAGAATGGCAGGACGTATGAGGAAGCAAGGGATGCTGTTTTCAGAGAAATAGCCGGTGCCTTTTCCTATCAGCACACAAGGCTGAAGGATATAAAGCTTACGGAGTATAAGCCTGCGCCCGCAGGCTTTGACGCCCCGCAGAATATAGCAATCGCCATTATGGGCTTGCTCTACGGAGAGGGTGACCTCGGTAAGAGCATGATTCTTGCTGTAAACTGTGGCGAGGATGCCGATTGCTCTGCGGGAAGCCTGGCAGCAACCTTGGGTATTATTCTCGGAAACTCTCAGCTTCCTGAAAAATGGATAAAGCCTATTGACGATGTGATTATTACAGCAACGCTTAATACCTTGGATTACACCATGACAATGAATTTACCCTTCTTCTTGCCTCATTCCACACAGGAGCTGGCAGATGAAATTATTCGCTGTATTCCTAAGATGTTAAGCAGTGATTCATACGGTATAACGGATGAAGGATTTACGGTATTCTCGAGTGAGGACTTTTATTGCAAGGATACCGATGAGGTTTATTATAAGGGTGCATTTGGTAATAGAGCAAGTGAATATTTCAGCACCACAGAACTGATGGAACTGCCTCATTATTCTGTATTTAAAGAGTTTTCTCTTTTCAAAATACAAGCAATTTATGAAAGCGATTTCTTCTTTGAAAACGGAAAGGAAACCTCTGTCAAGTTAAAAATTTATGACAACGGAGAGTCGAAGATTCAACATTGGCTTACCATTCGCGCATATACATCAGACGGTGTGGAGATAAAAGAAAGAGTTTGTACCGCGCCCCTGAATCATTGTAACGGTGAAATAATAGAGAAGACCTTCCATATTCTGCCCACACGGGTTGAAGGG
>JAFVYY010000129.1 GCA_017508405.1 Clostridia bacterium | reverse complement strand
TATGCTCTACGACGGTGAGGACTACTACTTCTCTAAGAGCTATCATTTACATATTGTTGACCGCGTAGGCGGTGGCGACTCCTTCGGTGGCGGTCTTATCTACGCAACCCTCGCAGGTAAGAGCTCCAAGGAAATCATTGAGTTTGCAGTTGCTGCTTCCGCTCTTAAGCACAGCGTAGAGGGCGACTACAACAGAGTTTCCGTTTCCGAGGTTGAAAAGCTTGCAGGCGGCGACGGCTCAGGTCGAGTTCAGAGATAATTATTTAATAATAAGGACAAAGAGGAGAAATTTTCTCCTCTTTTTTGTGAAATTTTATGTTTACACCGTAACCAAGGTAAAATTTTTTCGTTTATATAGATAGACGAAAGGAAAGGAGAACGGAAATGGATGATAAGGAAATAATAAAGCTTTATAACGAAAGAAACGAGCAAGCAATTTCCGCATCGGACAAGGTGTACGGTAAATACTGCTATTCCATAGCGTACAGAATTGTGGATAACGAAAGCGACGCTAAAGAAATAGTAAACGATACCTATCTGAAGGCTTGGAACACTATTCCGCCTCAAAGCCCCGATTCGTTACGCGGATATCTTGGAATGCTTGCGCGAAGCATTGCAATTGACAGATTGAGATATTACAGGTCGGATAAGCGCGGCGGAGTAAGAGTAGATGCTGTTATTATGGAATTATCCGAATGTGCAGGTAACTCTTACGGCGGAGATATAGTTGATAAAATGGCGCTTGGTAAGGCGCTTAACAGCTTTCTTAAATCACTTAAGGAAAGAAACAGAAATATCTTTATAAGACGGTATTGGTACGTAGATTCCGTTTCGGAAATAGCCGTACGCTTTTCCTTAAGCGAAAATGCGGTTAAGGCTATATTACTCCGCGCTCGGCGTTCTCTTGAAAAATTTTTGGTAAAGGAAGGTGTAAAAATATGAAGAGCGAAAATATTTTTGAGGCTATGAGCTTTATTGATGCCGAGCTTATAGAAAAAGCAGATAAAGCTCACAAAAAAGCAAAAAAAACCGTATTTGTACCTAAAGAGAGACACAAAAACAGGTGGATAAACTTCGCTGCCACCGCAATGGTAGTCGTAATGCTTTGCAGCACTGTATTGCTTAATCACATTTTCTATCCGGGTTCTGATTTGATAGGAGATACAACCACAACTACCGGTAATGACATTTACGTTACCGACGGAGACGTAACTACGGTTCCCGATAATGACACGCCCGGCGGAGACGCAACCACCCCTCCCAATGATGATATTTACGTTCCCAACGATACGCTGTTGCTTACTTATTCGTTGGCAGCTCCTTCATATCCAGAAATGCCTAAATATACATCGTATAATGAATGGAGAGATGCAATTCGGGAGCAGTGGAAATATTACAAGGCAGGAAACAATCTCACAGGCTTCTTTAATAACAGTATACAATCGATTTTAGGTGATGCAACAACCGAAAATGCAGTATATTCTCCCGTAAACATTTATATGACACTTGCAATGCTTGCGGAAATCAGCACGGGAAATACAAGGGCGCAGATATTGAATGCCCTTGATGCAAATAGCATAGAGGAGCTTCGCACACAGGCAAATTCTGTATGGAATGCCTGCTACCGTGACGACGGTAAAACCATAAGCCGAATGGCAAGCTCGCTCTGGCTCAATGAAGAAATAAAGAGTGGGGACACCTCTGCTCTTGCGGAAAACTATTATGCTTCCGTTTTTCAAGGTGATATGAGCAGTGATGAGTACAGTGAAGCATACACCGAATGGTTGAAGAAGGAAACAGGCGGTTTTCTTGACGACGTGATAGGTGATAAAAAATTTGATAGAGACACTGTTATGACACTTGTCTCGACTTTGTATTTCGAAGCAAGCTGGGATAGTAAATTTAATAAGGAACTGACGAAAGAGGGCATTTTCCACTCTCCCACAGGTGACATTACGTGTGATTTTATGAATCGGAAGAGCAACTCCACTTATTTTTACGGAGAAATGTTTTCCGCTACTTGCAAGGAATTGGGTAATGATGGATATATGTTTTTTATTCTCCCTGATGAAGACGTAAGCATATCGGAGCTTTTATCAAATGATGAGACGCTGGCATTTATAAACGATCCGGGAAATGTAGGTAACAACGTATCGTGTCAAGTGAACTTATCGTTACCTAAATTTGATATTTCAATGAAAAAGGATCTTAAATCGGATATTGAGGCTCTTGGAATAACAGACTGCTTTGACGGTGATATTGCTGATTTTTCCGAATTTTTCCCCGAGAACAAACCCTTCGTATCTGAAATGGAGCACGGTGTAAGAGTATCGATAGACGAGGAAAGCTGCTCAGGAGCCGCATATTTTCAGGTTGTTACGTGGGGAGGATCGCCGTCCGAGGAAATTGATTTTACCCTTGACAGACCCTTTATATTCGTAGTAACAGGTCCCGACGGACTTCCCTTGTTTATAGGCGTAGTTAATCAACCTTAATAATAAAAATCAAGCTGACGAAACATCAGCTTGATTTTTATTTACATATGACTGCATATGTGATAAAATAAATTCAGAAAAATTTTCAAAATTCTTTCAACCGAATTTTTTATTCGTACACTATATGGATGAAAGGGGGGATTTGAATGAATCCAAAGGAGCTTATGACAGAAAGGCTTATTTCCGAGTTTACCGGTAAAACTATATGGAAATCTGTATAAGAAAAACCCGAAAAGACTACGATCAGAGTTTCCTTACACGTATATTAAGAAAATAAGGAGAGGGATAGTGCTGTTCCATTAGGGATTTTTAGTTTATAACAAAAGTGTAGCCCACTATACTTCGCAAAAGGCGAAATATGGTGGGCTTTTCTTATCCACAAAAGATTAAGTTAAATTAGTTGTATTTTTAACCTTGTGGCTAAAAGTGATATGCAAGATAAATCTTGCGTG
>JAFVYY010000128.1 GCA_017508405.1 Clostridia bacterium | reverse complement strand
TGCTTGGGATATACACACTTAAAATATTTATCCCCTGTGATATAGTCGTCAAGGAATCTTGAAGCAAGCTCTATTGTAATTGAAAACGCAGCTTTTACAAGATTGCTTATTTCTATCTGCTCAAGAGATGTGTGTGTTGCGCCTATAAAGCCCCTTGCAAACGCACGGAATTTACCTGTATCAAAGAATACCTTTGAAATATCGGGCTCATCCTCAACGGACGTATTGGCAATAAAACGAACCGCATCGGCAAAGTCATACATTGACATACCGGGCATAATGGTATCAAGGTCAATAACAACTATGGGCTGCTTTGTCTTCTTATTAAAGAGAACGTTGTTACATTTTGTATCATTATGAGTAACTCGCTTAGGGATTTCACCATTTGCGAACATAACGCTAAGCTCCGCAGCCTTCTCTCGAACGGACGCTATGTAATCAATTTCAGCTTGAACGCTCTTGACTCTTCCGCAGGGATCCTCCTCCACGTGTGCGAAAAGCGTATCAAGTCTCTTCTTTGTATTATGGAAATCGGGAATCGTTTCATAAAGGGTAGCTCCGTCAAAGTCGGAAAGCTGTGTCTGGAACTCGCCAAACGCCTTACCTGTTGCCTCGATCACCTTAAGATCCTCTGTGTTGTCAAATGTCACAGAATCAACAAAGTTTACAACTCTCCAGAAAGCGTCCTCTCCGCAGATGTAGTAGTTAAGGCCTTCATCTGTGTGATGGAAATGTAACGTTATCTGATCAGGATATTTTGCTCTTATGAAGGTAGTTACTCTGTCAATGTTCTCCATTATCTCAACGGGGCTCTTGAATACGTGAGTGTTTACCTTCTGGAACAGATATGACTTGAGCTTCTTATCCTCCTGCATATAGGTCACCTTATACGTGGAGTTAATATTACCCATAGTAATAGCCTTACAGGAATAAAGCTCACCTTGAAGTCTGAATTTGTGTCCGATTTCTTTTAGTGTGTTATACATTTTATTGTCCGTCCTTCAAATTATTTTAAAAAAATCAAATATTAGAGTGTCCGTATTCCAAAATATCTGCTATTCTCTTACAAGCAAAACCGTCGCCGTAGGGATTGCTTGCCTTTGACATAGCATCATAAGCTTCTTTGCTTTCAAGCAAGAGCTTGAAATTTTCATAAATCACTTGTTCATCGGTACCAACAAGCTTTAAAGTGCCTGCCTTAATTCCTTCGGGGCGCTCAGTAGTGTCACGCATAACAAGTACGGGTTTACCAAGTGAGGGAGCCTCCTCCTGAATTCCACCGGAATCTGTAAGGATCATATAGCTACGAGCAAGGAAATTGTGGAAATCCAAAACCTCAAGGGGTTCTATAATTCTTATTCTGTCACAATCGCCAAGCTCTTCATCAGCAGCTTGTCTAACCACAGGATTCATATGAATAGGATAGATAGCCTTTACATCGGGGTGCTCGTCCATAACTCTGCGAATTGCTCTGAACATATTATGCATAGGCTCGCCGAGATTTTCACGTCTGTGAGCTGTTATCATAATAAGCCTGCTGTCGCTTGCCCATTCAAGCTCGGGATGTGTATAATCCTCTCTTACAGTTGTTTTAAGAGCATCGATAGCGGTATTGCCTGTTATGTAAATTGTGCTTTCATCCTTACCCTCTCTTACAAGATTTTCTCTTGAAAGCTCTGTAGGTGCAAAATTATACTTAGCAACAATACCGACAGCCTGACGGTTGAATTCCTCGGGATAAGGACTCCAAATATTGTATGTACGAAGTCCTGCTTCTACATGTCCTACGGGAATCTGCTTATAGAAGCATCCCAAAGCAGTTACAAATGTAGTTGAAGTGTCACCGTGCACAAGCACAACATCAGGCTTAACCTCGTCAAGAACCTTGCCTATTCCATTCAATATATTTGTAGTAATATCGAACAATGTCTGCTTGTCCTTCATTATAGAAAGGTCATAATCGGGTGTGACGTCAAAAGCCTCAAGAACCTGATCAAGCATCTGACGGTGCTGGCCCGTTACGCAAACCACTGTTTTAATATTTTCCCTTGATTTAAGTTCATTTACAAGTGGACACATCTTTATTGCTTCGGGACGTGTGCCGAATACCAACATAACTGTTTTCATAATAATCTCCTAATTCAATTTATATTCAAGAGTCTTTTTTTCCATATTACATATAAACAACAACAAGTCAATGTGAGCTCGCCAACAGCAGTTGCGATAGCTCCTCCCCAGGCTCCAAACATATAGCATAGTACTAAATTAAAAATTACAAGTGCTATTATGCTGATTATAAAGCAAACACTGTATTCTTTTTGATGCCCTCTAGCAACCAATATTTGAATTCCTAAAATATTATTTGTTATACTGAATACAAGCCAAAGAGAAAGCGGTATTATTAAATTGGAATAAGGCAAATATTCCTCGCCATACACAATGCGAATCATTACATCCTTCAAGAAAAGCATTGTTAAAAATCCTACTGCACACACTACAAGAATAGCTAAAAGAATCTTTTTTATTCTACGTATAGCCAATTCAATATTGGTTTCATATAGCTTACATATATAGGGGTAAATTACTTGTCCAACAGGAGCAAACATAATAACAAGTATATATGGAATCTTTTGGATAGCAGTATATCCCCCAATTACAGCATCTGTACAAAAGAATCCAAGAGCGGTTACTGTAAATCCTGAACAGATTTTACTTGCAAATGATGTTGTAAAAAGAGGAAAGCCTTCTTTATAAACGTCAACTATATCTTTATAATTAGGTTTTGTTAGCCTGATTTTAAACTTACCAACTATCAAAGCAGTTCCTAAAAAGGCGCTTAACACATTGGTAACTACATATAAGATAGCGTAAATCAATATGTCTTCAGGATTCTTTACAAAGATAAATGTCAGTACAGTAGAGACTGTTCTCGATATAACATTAACAGCCATAATAAATTTCATATCTTGCAAGCCTTGGAAAATGTATGTTTGTGTAAATACCTCAGAGAAAATCCAAATTGTTAATATCAGTAAGCACTGATACTGTTGCTCTCTCTCTAAAGCAAACAAACCTACAACTGCTAATACTGAGAATGATATTATACTGTTTAATATCTTGCTATACGTTATTGCACTGAAAATTTTGCTAATCTCAATTTTATTATTTTCAGCCAGATTGATTTTTCGCGCACCCAACAGCGTAAACCCATATTCAACAAAAGCATGAAAATACGTTACGTAGTTTAATGTTTTACTGAATACACCATACTGCTCTATACCTAGAACGCGAGTTATATAAGGTAATGTTATTAACGGAATAACTGTATTAAAAATCTGTAATATATATAAATAAATGCCGTTAGTAAAAATCTTGTTTTTTATGTTAATTTTCATTTTTTTCTAAATTATTTATCACTTTTTTTATTGTATTAAAATTATCAATCAGATAATAAAACTTCTTTGCATTATCTGAATATGTTTGGTGATCATCTCTAATTTTTTTAACAGCACAAACTATTTGTTCAACATCTAAAAAGTCTACACATACAGCCGCCCCAAATTCACCGACAGTTTCGCTCAATCCAATGTTTTCAGATGTAATCATAGGAAGACCGAATTTTGAATATTCATATATTTTATTAGGAGCACAGAACAAATTATTCAAATTTGAATAATCGTAGTTTGCTATTCCAATATTAGCATATTGAGTTACAAGAAGATGCTGAGGGCTTGGAATGTAATCCATAAAAACAGTATTTGCGTAAAGATCTGTCAATTCCTTTTTTATGGCATCAGATGCTTTGCCCATTACAACAAAAACAATATTATCATCATCAATTATGCGCAATGCCTTTGATATTTTGTCCAAAGGTCTGTCAGGTGTAACAATACCCTGATATAGCACAACAAATTTATCTTTTATTTTTTCTATTTTTTCTTTAACAGTATC
>JAFVYY010000127.1 GCA_017508405.1 Clostridia bacterium | reverse complement strand
CCCTTTACACAAGGGAGCCTTTGACACAAGATCATTCTACTCTGAATTTTTATTTGCTTTCTGCTCATCGGCATAGCCTTTATGGAACCCCGCCACTATGGCGGGGTTTTCGTCTTACAATAAAAATGCGGATAATCAGCTTATCCGCATTTTTTATTATTCGTTTTCCTTAGCTTCCTTTTTGGATTTCTTCTTTCCGGCAGGCTTTGTAACGATTCCCGCATAGATGAGGAATACCATTATAGCAAGCATAATTGCGGCAAGGAGCCACTGAAGATGCTGAGCTGTGAAAAGAGGCTTTACGTAAAGGTATGTACCGAAGGTAACAAGGGCTACCGCAACGGCAACGAGCCATACGGGGTACTTAACGGATGAAGAGCCGCGGAAATAGTATGCGCGGAACACCTCAATAGTTCCTCTGCACCACATGATAAGACCTGCTATCTGACAGGGCTCACCAATGCTGAACACACCGAACTGGGAGAATACGCAGCCGAGGGCGATAAGAGAAAGAGCTACAAATTCTATAATCGTAAGAATTTTAATCACTCCGTTGCCGCCTCTTCCAATCTTCTTAACGAGATACGTGCAGAGATAGATGATTATAAGAATGGCAATAAAAATATCTATTACCTTTCTTCCCCAGCTCTTGAAAAATACGTCTGTGCTTGACCAAACGGGGGCAAATACGATAGCGGCAAGTAAGAAAATAACCGCAAATATATAGTAAACCCAAAACGCCTTAGTCTTTTTTAAGGTTAAAAGCTTTTTCATTTTTCCTCCTGTAATTTCCGTTTCGACGGAATTTGACAATTTAATAAAAGCATTTTAGCACATACTTATTTAAATGTCAAGAATTTATATTTTTTTAATTGACATTTTTTTATTATATATGTTATACTATAAGCGTAAGTTTAATATACGACAGCTTCTCCTCCGACAAAAGTCGGAGGTTTTGGCGTCTTAATTTTAAAAAACGGCGGTAAACCATGAATACGGAAATTTTATTGAGCTCCATAAAGGGGGCAAATGAATACAAAGAGCTTACGTCCTCTCTTTCGGACTTGAAATCAAGGGGCGAGAGCCTTCCGCTCCTTGTAAACGGAGTAAGCGGCGGCTCATTTTACGCTCTTTCTTATTCTCTTATAGAGCATCTTAAAAAGGAGTACAAAAAAACGGTGCTCCTTCTTGTTGCGGAGCAAAGGGATGCAAGCAGGCTTAACGATTTTTTGATAAAAAGCGGTCTTAACACCGCCTTTTACCCATTCAGGGATTTTAATTTTTACGATATGACCTCGTCAAGGGAGCTTGAATATGACAGGCTGCGTATCCTTTGCGGAGTCAGTGACTCTTCCATTGATGCTGTAATTACCACTCCGGATGCTCTCCTACAGTACACCATGCCGAGCTCACACTTGAAAAAGCGCACCTTCAAGGTGGATAAAAGCTCTACTGTTGATATAACCGAGCTTTCGTCCCGTCTTATTGACACGGGATACCAGCTTTCGGAGATTGTTGAAAGCGCCGGACAATTTGCCGTTCGAGGCGGAATTATAGATATATTCCCCACAGGCAACGGTGATTTTACCCTGAACGGTGAAAAAAGAGAAAATTTGCCCATACGTATAGAGCTTTTTGGTGACGAAATAGACAGGATGGGAGTTTTTGACCCCCTTACCCAAAGGATGAAGGAAAGCATTGATTCCTTTAGCATAACACCTTCTAAGGAAATTATAGTAAACGATAGCGACAAGGACAAAATCCTTGAAATTATCGACACTCTCCTTGACAAATGCGAAAACGAGAGCGCAAAGGCGGAGCTTATGAGAGAAAGATTTTCTCTATCCAACGGTATCTCCTCCTCCTTCTTTGACAAATTCATATCTATAATATATCCCGAAAAGGAATGCCTGCTTGACTATTTTAAGGACACTCCCTGTGCTGTTTTTGCCGATTTGGCATCAATTCGCCAAAAGGCAGAGACTGCCCTTGAGCTTTCCTATGAAAACGGACGCTCCCTTATCGAATCGGGACTTCTTACCTCCGAATACGCTTCCTTTATGGGGGACATCTCTCTTATGGAAGACTTTTACGAAAAGAATCAGGTAATTTTCCTTGATAAATATTTTGTAAGCTACAAGGGAAAGTGCGGGGGCGTGTTTGATTTCAAGGTTAAGGGGCTCAGCTTACGTGACGGATCTCTCAATTTCGCCGTTGATGAGCTAAAATCCCTTGTGTCGAACGGTTATTCCTGCGTTCTTGTATGCCGTACGGAAACAGAGCTTAAGGGCGCGGTAAAAACCCTTAACGAATATTCCGTTCCCGCCTTTGCATATAAGGACGGCGATACATTAAGAACGGGGGCTGTGTGCGCCCTTTGCGATTATTTCCCCGAGGGATATGAGCTTCCGCTTTCAAAATTCGCCTTAGCGGTGCTTTCCTCAAGAACGGATAAGCTGAACGTAAAGACTAAAAAGACGAAGAAATTCGCTAAAAACGCCGGTGAAAGGATTCTCTCCTACGCCGACCTTAACGAGGGTGACTACGTTGTACACGCAAGCTACGGTATCGGAAGATATACCGGTATCAAAAATCTGTGCGCTCTGGGTGCTTACCGAGATTACGTTACCATCGAGTATGCAGGCACGGATAAGCTGTTTTTACCCGTTGATCAGCTCGATATGGTATCAAAGTATATAGGCGCAAAGGGTGAGGACGGACAGGTCAAGCTCTCAAAGATGGGCGGCGCCGAGTGGAAAAGAGCGACGGCAAAGACAAAGGCTGCCGTTAAGGATATGGCAAAGGAGCTTATTGACCTTTACGCAAGACGCCAAAGAATAAACGGCTTTGCCTTTATGCCCGACGGAATACTTGAGCGAGAGTTTGATTCATCCTTTGAATTTGACGAAACCGACTGTCAAAGAGAGGCTATTGATGAAATCAAGGCTGATATGGAAAGGCCATATCCTATGGACAGAGTTCTTTGCGGTGACGTTGGATACGGTAAAACAGAGGTTGCACTGCGGGCGGCTATGAAGGCTGTGGCTAACAATAAGCAGGTAGCGATCCTCGTTCCCACCACCATCCTCTGTATGCAGCACTACCAGACTGCCCTTTCACGATTTGCGGGAACGGGTGTAAATATTGAAATGATTTCAAGATTCGTTACCCCCTCAAATCAGTCGAGAGTATTAAGAAAGCTTCGCCGAGGTGACGTTGATATTATAATCGGTACTCACAAGCTTCTTTCGGGCAACGTGGAATTTAAGGATCTTGGTCTTCTTATCATTGATGAGGAGCAACGCTTCGGCGTGGCGCAAAAGGAAAAGATAAAGAAGCTCTGTCCCGACGTTGACGTGCTGTCCCTCAGCGCAACGCCAATTCCCCGTACTCTCAGCATGGCTATCGGCGGAATACGTGATATGTCAGTGCTTGACGAAGCCCCCGGCGGACGGCAGGGAGTGCAGTCATACGTGCTTGAATATGACGAAAACATCTTAAACGACGCCATAAGACGTGAGCTTCACCGAGGCGGACAGGTATTCTATCTATTCAATAACGTAGAATACGTGTACAGGATCGCCGACAGACTCAAAAAAGCCTTTCCCGATGCCAGAATCCGTGTTGCCCACGGTCAGATGGACAGGGAGGATATTGAAAATATTTGGGCTGAACTTGTAAAGGGTGAAATAGATATTCTTGTCAGCACCACTATTATAGAAACGGGAATCGACATTCCCAACGCAAACACTCTGATAATTGAAAATGCGGATAAGATGGGGCTTTCTCAGCTTCACCAGATACGAGGACGTGTCGGAAGAAGCCACCGTCGGGCTTATGCATATTTTACCTTCCGTCAGGGAAAGGCTCTTACCGAAATTGCACAGAAGCGGCTTGACGCCATCCGAGATTTCGCAGAGTTCGGCGCAGGCTTTAAAATCGCTATGCGTGACCTTGAGATTCGAGGAGCGGGTAATCTCCTCGGCGCTGCTCAGCACGGTCATATGGAAGCGGTTGGCTACGATTTATACGTAAAGCTTCTCAACGAGGCTGTTCTTGAAGAAAAGGGAGAGCGTATACCCGAGAAATTTGAATCCGTAATTTCTCTTTCCTCGGATGCCTTTCTTCCGGAAAGCTATATACGCTCAAGCGCCCAAAGAATGGAAATATATAAAAAAATCGCCCACATTGAAAACGACGAGGACTACAAGGATATTATAGAGGAGCTTACCGACCGATTCGGTAAGATTCCCAAAAGCGCAATGACTCTTATCCATACCGCATTAGTAAAAGCCTTCGCTTCAAAAGCACGGATGAAGAGGGTTGAGCAGATGCGCGATCAGATACGCTTTTATCCCGAAAAGATTGATATGGGTGTATTGTATCTTATGTCCAAGGTTGATATGTCAAAAATCAAAATAATGGGCGTTGGTAAAAATCCCTTTATATGCTTGATGACAAAATCGGGCGATCATCTGTTGACGGGAGCTAAGGAGCTTCTTGAAACCTACATTGAAAAATTCAAAGAATCGGGGGCTACACTTTAATGTTTGAAAACGCAAAATGGATAATTCATCCGGAAAATAAGCTTTACGAGCCTGTTCGCTTTATAAAGAAGCTTGACTTTACAAAAAAGATTAAAAGGGTGATTCTGAATATAACCGCCCTCGGTGTATATTACGCCGAAATTGACGGGGTACGTGTCGGAGATTTTATATTGGCTCCCGGCTTTACCTCTCGTAAGCGGGTACAGTATCAAAGCTACGATATTACAGAGCTTATAAAAAAAGACTCCACACTCTCAGTATCCGTTGCCGAGGGATGGTATAAGGGTAAAATAAATTTCGGTACGGACGAGGGAGGTCCTGAAAAGAAAAAATCCTTGCTTGCCGAAATAGATGTACTCTATACCGACGGCACAAGGGAAAGGACAGCAACCGACGGCAGTTGGCTCTGCTGCCGTGATTTTATCCGCTTTGCGGAGCTTTATGACGGAGAAATCGTAGACGCAAATTATGAGGATAACCCTGTAAATGCGATAGTTTATGAAAATCACCCCGCGGTTTCCATAGTAAAGCAGCAGGGAGTTTATGTAAAAGAACAGGAAATTTTAAGACCGTTACGTATTTTTACTGCCAAAAACGGTGACACACTCGTTGATTTCGGTCAGAATATGACGGGATATTTTGAAATTTCCGTAAATGCCCGCAAGGGAGATAAGATTGCCCTTTCGGTATGTGAGGAGCTTGATAAGCACGGCAATTTCTACAATGATAACTACCGTGATGCAAAAGCGCATTTTGAGTACATTTGCAGGGACGGGCTGAACATATATAAGCCGCGCCTTGCCTTTTGGGGCTTCCGTTATATGAAAATAGAAGAATTTCCCTGTGATATTACAAAGAATAATATCAAGGCTATCGTTCTACACTCGGATATTAAGAGAACGGGATATCTTGAAAGCTCAAGTCCCTTGCTTAATCAGCTTTTTTCCAATATTATATGGGGACAAAAGGGTAATTTTCTTGACGTTCCCACAGACTGCCCTCAAAGAGACGAAAGACAGGGCTGGACGGGTGATGCAACCGTATTTTCAAGGACCGCATCATACAATTTTGACGTAGAAAGATTTTTTATAAAATGGCTGACCGATTTGAAGCTCGATCAGGGGAAAAAGGGTAATATCCCCAATATAATTCCCCAAACCATATGTTGGGACTGGTCCACCGATGAAAACAGCGGAGCCGTATGGGGGGATGCATCAACCATTATACCCTATCAGATGTATCTGACCTACGGAAACGTGGATTTCCTTAAAAACCAGTTTGCCTCAATGAAAAAATACGTAGACTACATAGGCACGTACACAAAGGAAAAATATCTCTGGGCAGGATGCGGTCAGTTTGGTGACTGGCTCGGTCTTGATGCCCCCGCCGGAAGCTACCGCGGTTCGTCAAACGAGGACTTTATCGCATCCGTATTCTATGCTCACTCTGCCCTTTTGGTTGTAAAAGCAGGTAAAATTCTCGGCAGACGTGTGGATAAATATGAAAATCTGCATAAAAATATACTTGCAAAAATACGCTCAACATTCAAGGAGTATAAAACTCAGACAGAATGTGCTCTTGCCCTTTATTTCAATATTGCAGAGGACAAAAAATCCGTTGCAAAGCTGCTTGCCGATATGATAAGGGAAAACGGCAATAAGCTGAAAACAGGATTTGTTGGTACTCCCTATCTTCTCCACGCCCTTTCACAAAACGGATATGCCGAGGTTGCCTATGATCTGCTTCTCCAAGAGGAGTTTCCCTCTTGGCTCTATTCGGTAAAGCAGGGAGCGACCACCATCTGGGAGCATTGGGACGGCAAAAACGAAAAGGGGGAATTTTGGTCAAGGAATATGAACTCCTTTAACCATTATGCCTACGGAAGCGTTGCCGATTGGGTTTATATTGAGGCGTGCGGTATTCACACAGTTGAGGACAAGCCCGGCTTTGAAGAGGTGCTTATTTCCCCCATTCCCACAGATAAGCTTGATAGCTTAAGCGCTAAAATTGAAACACGTCACGGCACTGTTTCCTCAAAATGGTATCATTTCGACGGAAAGGTACGCTACGAGATCACAACTCCTGTTCCCGCCACAATTATAAATGAGGGTATGGAATATAAAGTCAACAAGGGAGTCTATATATTTTAAGCGTTTGCCTTACCTATAGTAGTAAATTCACAGGTAACAATTACAATCTAATAATAAAACCGCACCTCTCGTTCAGGTACGGTTTTATTATATTAAATCACCTAGTAAAAACTTTCATCTTGTATAATAATGGTATTTTACTCCTCTATATCCACTGATGTCTGCTAACATATACCACCAAATAGATGCAAGTGGGCGCTCCCACCAACCTATAAAAAGCCACCATAATACTCCATGACTCTTTCGGTTAACTTCAAGATATCCAGATCTTTTTCTCGCCATGTTCATTACTCCTTTTTGTCATATTATATCATGCTCAAAAATCAATGTTAATATATGCTTTATGTATAGATATACATTTCAATTTATGTAATTAAAACCGCGCTCCTTTACGAAACGCGGTTTTTAATTATTTGATTATCTGATTGTAACGGTTACGTTATGCTCTCCGTCTGCAAATGCGGGGATCACATTTCCGTCGATAGCCTTACCGTCAACTACTACGGATACCTTCATATCCTTGTATTTAACGTCGGGGTTCTCTATTGTTATGTTGTATGTAGCGCCGCGGAAGCTACGCTTCATAGTACCCTTTGTAAAGGGAAGGTGGGGATCAACCACAAGTCCCTCATACGTAGGACGAATACCCATCATATAGCTTTCCATTGTGTTTGTGTACCAAGCAACGGAGCCTGTAATCCAGCTGTATTCCATCTGGAATGCGCTGTTCTTGTGCTCGGGACCAAGGTAGCAGTTAGCAAACATAAAGGGTAAGCACTTATTCTTGATATCTGCGTTGTCGCCCTCGATATAGCCGGGAGCTATCTTCTTGAAGAGGTCGTATGCAAGATCAGCCTTACCGTACTTAAGAAGACCGAGTATCATCCAGATATTGGTGTGTGAGTAGATCGTACCGTTTTCGCAGATGCCGGGCTCCATGGAGGAGATTCTTCCGATGGTGGAGTCAAACTCCTTATAAGAGGGAGTAAGAAGCATATATCCAACGGGAGTTGCCATATGCTCATCCATCGCCTTAATAAGAGTGTTCGCTCTTTCCTCACTTGCTACGCCTGAAATAAGGGACCAGCACTGGGGCTCCATAAACATCTTAGCGTACTTGTTTTCGTTGGAGCCGAGAGGCTTGCCTGCGTCTGTATAGCAGCGGCGGTACCATTCTCCATCCCATGCGTTTGCATTGATAGCCTTAACGATAGCCTCACGTCTTGCGAGGTAATCCTTTTCCTTAGCCTCGTCCTTCATAAACTTAGCAAGCTCTGCCATTTCAAGAAGCGCCTGTGCATAAGCGATGGAAAGCCATACGCTCTCGCCCTTGCCCTCCTTACCTACACCGGTAAGAGAATCGTTCCAGTCACCGAACTTAATAAGAAGAAGATCATGCTCGCCCTTATTGCCCTCAAGGAAGTTAAGAGCTCTGTCCATATGACCGAGGATCGTAGCCTCTCCCTCGTCTCTGAAGGGAACTACCTCGTTTAAGAAGTCGATATCCCCTGTCTCACGGAGATATGCGGTAAGGGTAAATTCAAGCCAAAGAGCGGAGTCGGAATATGCCTTCGTATCAACAGGATTCCAACCGCGAACTGCCATACCGCTTGAATACTGATTAGCAACCGCTTCCTTAAGGATCTCTCTTGTTCTGTCTGTCTTGAATGCAACTACGCCGAAGCCGTGCTGAACGATGTCACGGTAACCGTTATATCCCCAACGGCACCATGTAGCGCCGAAGTTTGTAGCGTGCTTGCCCCAGAAATTGATAAGACGGTCAAGATGATTATCCTCTGTTGTGATGTGGTTCTGTGTGTAAAGCGCCTTATAATAGGACTTAACCTCGTCGAAGTACTTGTCCTGATCCTTAAGGTACTTATCCTTATAGTACTTGGAATCTGCCTCGCACTCACCAATGCCGAGAACAAGACTGATATCCTGCTCTTCGCCTGCGTCAAGCACAAGGTCAAACTGCATTGAGCAGATGGTTGCGTTAGCTGAGCCGATAGAGTTTCTTGCCTTGCCCTCTCTTACGACCTGAGGAGCGGAAAGCGTACCGTAATCGCCGACAAATACATTCTGACATCCGTCGGAGCCTACGATCTTCTTATCTGCTATCATAAATGCGGTAAGATAGTTATGAGGCTTAATAAAGGGGTGCTTTGTCATATAGAAGGTGTTCTCCGCTTCATCAAAGCGTGTCGCTCTGTAGAAGGTGTCACCGTAGCTGTCGAAGCCCCACTTGAACTTGAACTGGATCTGGCTGTATGTGAATACGGAGTAGGAACGCTTCTTAGCTCCGTCATTCTTGAAGGAGAGCTTCCATATCTCGCAAGCATCCTTGCCTACGGGAACGAAAATTCTCATTTTAGCTGTTGTGTCGCAGGTCTTATTTTCAATTTCCGTATAACCCATACCCTGTACACATTTATAGGACTGGTAGGAATGGCATACGGGCTCCCAGTTAAGAGTCCAGAACTCGCCTGTTTCGTTATCTCTTACGTAAACAAGACGGTTGTAAAGATGGTCCTTACCGAATACGTCGTAGTCACAGATTCGGCCAACGCCCGTATAAAGCTGAATACCCTCCTTACCGTCTATCTGGTAGTCAAAGCATCCGATACCTGTCTGATGAACGTTTGCATAGCAGGCATCGTTGAAAAGAAAGTTATCAAAGGGACGGGGTGTTGCGGGGGATGTGATTATAAATTCGTCGCCCGATTCGTTAAAATAACCGTACTTATATTCCATTTTATTTTCTCCTATTCTGAAATAAACGTGAAATTAGCGCTCGATTTCCAGCTTGCCTTCCATAAGAGCTACGAAATCTCTGTAAATGTAGTCTGTAATTTGGCTCTTTGTTGTATCAAATACGATCTTTTCAGTTCCGGGAGTAATAACGTAATTTCCGTTGCTGTCATAGTATCCCTCTGACACACGAACCATTACGTATTCCGTACTTGTAACTGTACTTGAATTGATCTTGAAATATTCAAATTTTTGTACCTTTGATACGGTTTCGCCCTCTGCAAGATTGAGCTCTGCTTCAACCGTATAAATGTTGTTTTCGGGTTTTGCCACGATCTCTGCGATAACGTCAGCCTCAAGAGTATTGAATCTTGAAACTATGGGATGAGAGATCGCTGTGTAATAGAACTGATTAAAGGGCTTGAATCTTTCGGGACCCTTATCAGTATATCTTCCGCTCTTTGTCGTTATCTTAATGATGTTAGCCTTAAGCTCCTCATCATATTCGAAATTAACGTAGAAGGTCTCCTCTCCAAACTCGTATACGGATGTAGGTACCTTAATGGTAAGTGACTTAATACCGGAATACTTTGAACCTGCATCGGCATCAAGAGCTTCCTTAAGACCTGCGCCGAGAGAGTTTGTAGCCGCCCAGTTGATAAGCTTTGTCTCATCAAATACAACCGCTTTTTCATCCCTATACTGATTTGAGGGAATGAAGCCGGATTCGGGAATTCTTACAAGAATCTGAATTTCGCCCTGATATGTCAAGGTGTAATAGAAATTCGCCTTCTCCTCAGCATCGTAAATAGGCTGGCTGATTACATAAAGAGGAAGAGTAAAGTTATCATCTGTACCTCCGTCGGGAATATCCTGTCTCTGGGAGTTTACGATATACACGATATCATCGTCGCCAAGTCCGTATTCATCAAGCAAAGCCTTATCGGGATTTATGGCAATGCACTTATCTCCTGTGAAATTAGAGTAGAAAAGTCCTATAGCGTTGATAGAATATTCATAATCCGCCGCTGTGCTCTTGAATATCTTACCGTCCTTCATCAAGAAGAATGTAAGGTTTGCGCTGTAGTAAACCTCATCTTCCCCGTCGTCTCCGACAACGATATCCTTATAAACCTTATTTGTTACGGCAATATAAGGAGTAAAGTCGTTACGTGTTCCCTTGTATATACTGAAGGTCTTTATATCCATAATAGCTGTTGCGAAATCCTGATATCCGCTGTAAATTATGGGGGAAACGAAATCAAGCAAGGAAAGATCTGTGAAAATATTTGCAATTCCGGAGAATCTGTATACGTGATTTCTTCCGTCAATTGAAACATAATAGGTGGAGTTTGCGGTGTATGCCTCGTATCCCAATCTGAGAACGTAGGTCTTAACACTGCCGTCTGCATCCTTATATTTTACCTCGATCGTTGCCTGACAGGTGTCGGGAGTAACACCGTACTCCTTTCTCTCCTCCTCAGAACAGTTTCTGAACACCTGACTTCCTACGGAAACAGGCGCCATAACAATTGATTTCAAGGCTGTATAATAGGTTTGGTCATACTGCAGCTTTTCATATCCCTGAATAACGCTGCTGTATTTTCCGCTGCCCTCGGATACAGTTTTAAAGGTGTAGTTGTCCTTAGCATTCTTAACGCTGATAGAAACGATCTCCGATTCCGTTAGCGGCTCATATATCGTTAAAGTGTTGTTGTAAAGTCCCTCGCCCGCCTCGATTTCGGGAACCTCGATTTCTGAATCCATAAGAGGTGCTATTACAACAAAATATACAACGACAAGAGCAACAAGAAGCACTGCCAAGGATATAAGTATAATTTTGTTTTTTGTCATCTGAGTTTTCTCCTGCGAATAATTACTGTACCGCTTATAATTGCTGCAACAGGAACTAATGTAGAAATAAGAATTGTAATTGTTGTCGCCTGCTTGCTTGTGATATCAAGCTCGTAGTTAATAAACGTCTTGAAATCAATATCTACAAGTGAGGGTGTGTCCTCTCTTGCGCAAAGCGTATGAACGAGTGCAAGCATCATATCCTTATTTGCATTTGCTCCGTTCTGAAGGCTTTCATTTGATGTGAAGCCGTCGTTAGGACACATAAGGAAATATGAATAGCTGCCTCTGCTTACACCTGTGCTGATATCGCCGCTGATCTTTTCGGCAGCTGTTACTGTAATAAGGTTCTGAACACCCTTTTCACCGTTGAACTCTGCCTTGTCACCTGTAACAAGAATAGGCTTAACGTACTTAGTGAAGTCCTTTTCTCCGTATCCCTCGTCGCCGATATAGAAGGAGTTGATCTTAACTACGTTTGCGTTTTTGATAATAGCCTTAGCTGAAAATACCTCGCTAAGTGACTTAAAGTAGTTCAATGCGGCTGTGTTATCGGGAACATACGCACGAAGAGTTGAGGGTGTGCTGTTTGCAAGAACCGTTGAAGGGTCTATTACAGGGCTTGTAGCAGGCTCTACGGTTACTCCGAAGTTTGCTTCTGCAAATTCATAGAGTGTGGGAAGCTCAATATTATACTCTGTAAAGCAGAAAATTGTTCCTGAAGCCTTGTAATATGCAAGAAGCTTTTCTGTTTCTGCCTCTGAGAAATCGTTCTGGGGCTTGTTGATTACGATGGTACGAGCGTCTGCGGGGATATCCTCGACAGCCAAGTCAATGGGCTTAACCTTATATCCGTTCTGGGCAAATATGCTGATGAGCTCCTTTGCCTCGGGATTGATATCGCTGTTGTCGGCAATATTGGAGTAGTCAACGCCTACGCTATCGGAATTCCAATTTATAAATGAGGTTTCACCGTGCTGCCACGTAAAGTATACTGTGGGGTTCTCATCCATTACAAGACCGAGAATAGCGGATGTAAACATCAATTCTCCGTTATATGCGTAAAGCTTGTTGTTGGCTGTACCGTAGAATGCCTGATAGTTGAATACTCTGTATTCTCCGTATGTACCGTCGTCATTCTTTCTTGCTACGATAACTACGTTCTGATCAAGGGAGGTTCCTGAATATGAATGGAAATTGTTTCTGAAGAAGGTATATTCCTTCTCGATATCCTTATAGGTCAATTCAATGTTGTCGCTGAAATTATCTCTGAGATGCTCTGCCGTTGCATTAACGTAACCGCCGAGGTTCTTTATCTCGTCCAATGCAAAAGCATCCTTGACCTCATCATGCTCTCTTGTAAAGATGATTTCTACCTTAGCGTTACTTTCCTTGAATATGTCGCCGACAGTCTTCTCCATTTTTTCAGACATGGTGAAGATGCCCTCATCAGTCATATCAAGCTGCCAATTGAATTTTTCCGAAAATACGCCGATTATTGCATTAAGGATAATTACTATCGCTATAATGAGAGCGCAAAAAGCAACGTTTATGCTGCTGTATTTAACATTCTTTGAGTCCGAAAAGGACTTTAAAAATCCGTTTTTCATCTGTTCTCTCCTTTCGATTAGCGATATCTACGTGCTTCAAACACACGGATTGTAAGGAAAACGAACACTCCCGCTACGGAGAGATAGTAGATAAGCGCTCCGAAATCGAAAAGACCGTATGTGAAGTTATAGAATCTGTCGTATACGCTGAACCAGTCAAAGATTCCGCGGATAGCCGCTGAGGGGATATATCCGTTGAAAATGCTGATTCCGAGCAATGCGGCAAGAACGCCAAATGTGATAACGATAGCCGCAAACTGATTTTCCGTAAGGGATGAAATAAACATACCGATGGCTATAAAGCACATGCCTGCAAGAATGATTGCAAAGGTTGAACCGAGAATCATTACGATGTTGGGAGGCATTGTAGAGCTGATGGAGTCATCTACCGTGTATGCATAAAGAGGAATGTAGTTGAACATTGAAGCCACAACTACGATCATAAACATTGTGAATGCCGCAAGGTATTTACCGAATACCATCTTTGTGATGGATACGGGAGCCGTAAGCAAAAGCTGCTCTGTCTTCGTTCTCTTTTCTTCGCTGAACATCTTCATTGTAAGAATGGGAAGAATTACAGCAAGAATAACGAGCATAAAGATAAAGTACGTACCTGTTTCACCTGTGCCCTGAAGGAACGTTGTCGCTCCGAAAACTGCGCCGAGAAGCGCCATTGCGACTGCAAGGAAAATATATCCTGTCGCTGAAGTGAAGTAGGAGCGAAGCTCCTTTTTGAAAATAGCTAACATTTAAGATTATTCTCCTTTCTTTCCTTTTTTGTCGGTAAGCTTGATAAAGATATCCTCAAGCTCTGCGCCGACACCCTCAAGTCCGAGCATGGGCCATCCCTTGTCCGCAAGAGTCTTAAAGAGCTTCTTTCTGATATCAATATTAGGCTCGCTCTCGATTATGTATACGAATGCGTCTGCATCACGCTCGTTGAGAGATTCAATGCTAACGACACCGGGAAGGTTGCGGAGTGTCTGAGAAACGTCTCTCTGAGGACCGGAAACCTTTACACGGTAACGTGTATTTTCATTAATGGTCTTATTCAAATTCTCTGTCTTCTCATCAGCAACTATCTTACCGCTGTTGATAACAACGATTCTGTTACAAACGGACTGTACCTCTGAAAGAATGTGGGTTGAGAGAATTACAGTGTGAGTCTTACCGAGATTTCTTATAAGGTTACGAACCTCAATGATCTGCTTGGGGTCAAGACCAACCGTGGGCTCGTCAAAGATAATGATGGGAGGATTGCCGATAAGCGCCTGAGCAATACCCACTCTTTGCTTATAACCCTTGGAAAGGTTCTTGATGAGTCTGTGTCTAACGCTTATTATTTTCGTAATTGTGCATATTTCGTCAATATGCTTCTGCTTGTTAAGGGTACATCCCTTAAGCTCGAATACGAAATTAAGATATTCCTGTACTGTCATATCCACGTAAAGCGGGGGCTGCTCGGGTAAATATCCGATAAGCTTTTTTGCTTCAAGGGGATTTTCGAAAATGTCCTTACCGTCAACAACAACGGTACCTGATGTTGAAGCCAAATAACCGGTTACAATATTCATGGTTGTGGATTTTCCCGCACCGTTAGGACCGAGAAAACCAACAATCTCTCCGCTGTTTATAGTAAAAGAAATATCGTCAAGAGCATACTTATTTCCGTATTTTTTAACGAGATTTTTAATTTCTACCATATGTTTTTCCTTTCTGTTTTATATCATACGATTTTGTAGACTTTTAAAGTATAACATATATTTTAAAATAAATCAACAGAATTATTATTAAAATTTGCGCATTTTAATATATTTTTTGTTCATAGTGCATAAAATATATGTAAAATTCGTCATACTTCACGGCTATTTTAACTCGTGAACTTTAATTTTAATTAAAATACAGAGTAAAAAAACGAACTTTAAAGTGTGATGCGCACACACGGTCACGTAACGTAAATTATCGGTGTATAAAAGCTCATTAACACTTATTTTCACAGTAAATCTCACTAAAAGCCCTACCCTGTGTCTGCAAAAATAAAAAAAGACGCTAAGGCGTGTGATGCTTTTAACGTAGCAACGCACTGTATAGCGTCTTTCATTTTTTATGATTTCCGTTTTTCAGTCAAGCTCATAGGAGCGTATCTTTCTTCCCGAAGTCAGATTTCCGAAAATGTATTTTTGACTTGCGGATTCAGTCATTATAATTACCTTACCGTCAAAATAAACGATCTCCTCCGCCATGGGCGGTGCCTTCACCCTCGAAACAAGGGATTCGCTGTCAAGATACACGATAGGAACGCTTTTGCCATTCAGCTCAAAGGTCCCGCGGGATGCGTTTTTAACATCGTACTCGTAAAGATACGACGCCGTAAGTCCCCAGGATGTGGAAAGCATCATATTCCCGTCAGGCAGCATCGTCATACCCTGTACCTTACCTGTTGTGGAATAAATCTCGGTGGGAGTGTCGCTCTTTGCGAATCCCGTCTCGGGATCAAGCTCATATACCATTATCATGGCGTGGTTTTCATCACCTGCGGGAGTAGTAACGTACTGAAGCTCCGTACCGTTATACCCGCCCTCGGGATAATAGAACGAGCCCATATAAAGCTTACCGTCGTAAACGTTGCAGTAGGCGGGGTCAAGCTCAGCTCCCACCTCGCCGACCTTAGTGATAATTCCGTCACCGTCAAAGAGGTCGGACACAAGAAATACGTCGCATCCGTCTCCGCCGGTTATGTAAAGATAGTTTCCGAAATAGGAAATACCGCCCGTATGTCCCGTATGATCGGAGCCATCCTCCTTTTTCATTTCAACAAAGAAAAGCTCCTTTCTGCTCTCCTCGCTGATGACGTACACACGTGAAGCGCTTTTGTCCTTCATATAGCCACAGGATAAAAATGCCGATCTTTCTTCCATATAATCAAGTCCCTGAGCTATGTACCCGTCAGCCATACCGGGTGTTCTGAATTCCGTATCCGAATTTAAAAAGAATTTTGCAAAAATGACCTTTTCACCGAAATACACCGTATAAAGTATAAAGAAGACGAATACGAGAATGAGCGCAACAGTACGCACCGCTGCTTTTAGTGTCTTGCTTTTCATATTTCCCTCCGTAAACACGTGTGTTATGTGTGAAAATATTTTAACACCATATATAATAATTGTCAACACTTTATTGATTTTTGAAAATTCTTATGCTATACTTAAGGTAACTATTTTATGATACTCACAGGAGAATGTTTATGGACAGAGTTAAAATGGGACTTATCGGTCACGGATGCCGCGGATGGGGTATGCTTGAAATTCTTCTTTCCCTTGATGACGTGGACGTTATTGCCGTGTGCGATAAGTATGAGGACAGAGCGCAGAGCGCATTTGATAAGGTAAAGGAAAAAAGGGGGACCGCTCCCTTTATGACAACGGACTATAAGGAGCTTCTTAAGGTAGAGGGCCTTGATGCCGTATATATCGGAACGGACTGGGAAATGCATTTTCCCATTGCTATCGACGCCATGAACGCAGGAGTTGCCGTTGCCCTTGAGGTTGGCGGTGCCTATTGCTTAAAGGATTGCTGGGATCTTGTTGACACTTGGGAGAAAACACGGGTTCCTTTTATGTTCATGGAAAACTGCTGTTATAACAGAGATGAGCTTTTGGCTACCGCAATAGCGAGAAGCGGTCTTTTCGGCAAAATAGTATATTGCTCGGGCGCTTATTGCCACGACCTCAGAAACGAGGTAACGAGAGGTAAAGAAAACCGTCATTACAGGCTCCGCAACTATCTTACAAGAAGCTGCGAGAATTATCCTACCCACGAGCTTGGTCCCATTGCAAAGATACTTGATATAAACAGAGGAAACAGAATGGTTTCCTTAGTTTCCGTAGCCTCCGCATCCTTCGGTATGGAGCAGTACGTTGAAAACAACAAGGAAAATATAAACCCCGAGCTTATCGGCGTTGATTTTGCTCAGGGTGACGTAGTAAATACCATTATCACCTGTGAAAACGGTGAACAGATCCTTATAAGACTGGACACCTCTCTTCCCACCTCTTACAGCAGGGAGTTTACCGTAAGAGGAACTAAGGGTCTTTACCAGCAGGAGGCTAACGCAACGTATTTCGACGGTCAGCCCGAATTCTGGTCAAGGCTTGAATACTATGATAAATACAGAAATTCCGCTGAGGACTATAAGAGTATGCTTCCCGACAGCTGGTTCAACATTACTCAGGAGCAACTTGATGCAGGTCACGGCGGTATGGACTATATAGAATTCCGTGATTTTATCGACAGGCTTAAATCAGGCGATGAAATGCCCATCGACGTATACGATGCCGCCGCATGGATGTGTATAACCTGTCTTTCCGAGGAATCTATTAAAGAAGGCGGTATGCCTAAGTCTATTCCCGATTTTACAAGAGGAGCTTACAAAACAAGGCCCTCCCTTGACGTAGTAAAATTCAATTTTAATAATTTTGAAAATAAATAGAAAGGAGATATATACATGGACAACGAAAACAAGAATGTAGTTAACGACGTGGAAATGGATGACTCCGAAAAGGCAATGCAGTCCTTTTTGACAGGCGCAAACGATTACGAGGCAGAAAAGACGGAAGGCTCTGCCGGTATCAAGCTCGGCAGATTTGAAACCCTTATCTGCGCATTGGCGGTTTTTGCGGCTACTCTTTGGACTATCAGCAACTACGGCGCGGCTCTCGTATGCGGTCTTGCAATCCTCGCAACCGTTATAGTTAAGCCCGGCAAGGATACCGTTCACTGCGTAGCGGCAAACGGAATCTTCCTCGGCGTAATGGTGGTTATAAGAGCAACTCTTAATATTTCCGCAATTATATTTGAAACTATTATGAATGCGGCTAAGCCCGAGAGCACATATTCAACCGAGTATGCAAGCTGGGTCAACACCTACAATTCCTTCAACAACGTAATGACTGTAATTTCTTCCCTTGTTCACATTGCAGTATTTGTAATCTTTGTAATCAACGCATATTGCTTCCTTACAAAGAAGCGTACGTTCGTATTCGGCAAGACTGCAGCTAAGATTTCCGACAGCGAAGACGAGGAATAATATGGACAAGATATTCTCTACCCTTAGTGAAAGACTCAAGGAAAGACAGATCGTTCCATACTATGCGGAAACGAAGGAGGACGCTTTAACCACAGTGCTCTCCATCATCGAAGCGGAGAGGGAGAAAAAGGGCAAGAGCGAAAAGGAAATGCTTATTTCCTTTGGCGGCTCCAGAACTCTTTCTGAAATCGACGTTTATTCTCATATTGAAAGATACAATGTGCTTGACCCTTACGTTTCAAAGGACCGCAAGGAGCAATACGAAGCTAAGCGAAGAGCTCTTCTTTCCGACGTTTTCTTAATGAGCGCAAACGCTATCTGTGAAAGCGGTGAAATCGTAAATATAGACGGCAACGGCAACCGCCTCGGCGCTCTTATTTTCGGTCCCGACACCGTAATTATGGTGATAGGCAAAAATAAGCTCGTTAAGGACAAGAACGAGGCTATTGTAAGAATCAAGACTGTGGCTTGCCCCCGGAACGCAAGCCGCTTGTCAAGAAAAACGCCCTGTGCCGAAAAAGGCAAGTGTGAAAGCTGTCTTATCCCCTCCCAGACAATTTGCGGGCATACCGTTTACACAAGGTACTCCGCAATACCCGAAAGGATAAGGGTCGTGCTTGTAAACGAGAATTTGGGATTCTAAAAAAGAGAGATTCTGCCGATATCGGCAGAATCTCTTCTTTTTTATTATATAATATAAAATATTTTATGAAAAATATATAATAAAATATTAAATTATATATTGCAATTTGTATAAATATGTGCTAAAATGTTGAGGTAAGAGATGATTTTGACTTCATCCGTAATATTTTATAGGGAGGATTATGACATGCCCGAGTTCAAATTTGAAATCGTAAAGGAATTTGGTACAATTTCCGAAAACAACAGCGGTTGGGTAAAAGAGGTTAACCTTGTTAGCTGGAACGACCGTGAGCCTATTTACGATATTCGCGCTTGGCAGGAAGGCCACGAAAAGCTCGGTAAGGGTATCACTCTTACAACAGAAGAGCTTAAGAATCTTAAGGAATTGCTTAACACACTTGATATCGAATAATAGCTGCAGGCACCGTTTCGGTGCCTGTTTTATTTTTAAAATTCAAAAGGGGATGAACAGCGTCATCCCCTTTGGCTATCAATATTTAAGATTTCTCTTCTTTATGTTGTACTCGGAGCGAGGGTTAATAAAGTTTCTGTAATCAAGCTCGCCTCTGTCAAGGGCGGTAACAATGATTTCAGCCGTAGCAATATTAGTGGCAACGGGTACGTTATGAACGTCGCAAAGACGAAGAAGATTCTGCTCAATATCCATACGTGCGTTTACGTCTCTTTCTTTATAGGGATTAGCGGCACGGAAGTAGAACAATACGTCAATTTCATCAAAGGCAATACGGGAAGCTATCTGCTGTTCTCCGCCGTGAGTGCCCGAAAGCAGCTTCTCAATCTTAAGTCCGGTTGCTTCTGAAATATAAGCGCCGGTAGTGCTTGTTGCGCAAATAGAATGCTTACTCAAAATACCGCAATAAGCTATACAAAGCTGTGTAATCAATTCTTTTTTGGTGTCATCTGCAATAATGGCGATTTCCATATAGCAACCTCCTAAACTGTTCATTTATACTATGATAGCATAATAATCGGTCCTTGTCAATAAATTTTTACCAAAAATTTGGCATTTTAGACAAAAAATGTGTGAAAATTTAGTGTTTTTTTAAAGAAATTCGTGTTTTTGCACAAGCATTAAGCAGCCGACTCGAAATTTTTCGGGTCGGCTGCTTGATTTTATGCTTGATAATTTTCAAAGATTATTCCGCTGAATCCCTGTTCCTTAGCCCTCGCCTCATCATCAGCTGAGCGAAGGGTCCATGCAAACAGGACGGG
>JAFVYY010000126.1 GCA_017508405.1 Clostridia bacterium | reverse complement strand
TACGTATCCGACCATCACCCGATTTACGCCGAATATAAGCTTAAAAAAGCTAAGTAATGCGGCTTGTATTTAAAAATCAAAAGGATATACGGAAGAGGACTTTTATATGGTACTTGTGACAGGCGCGAGCGGATTTGTAGGAAGCAAAATTATAGAGGTATGCAAGGATGCGGTTGCGTGTCCGTCGCTTAAGGGCGCGTCCGAGGACTACGTTTCGCGAATCGTTTCAGAAAGCGGAGCGGATACGATAATACACACAGCCGCAATTTCGGATATAGGCGTGTGTGAAAGGAATCCTGAGGAGTCCTATTACGCTAACGTGCTTCTTCCCGTATATCTTGCCAAAGCGTCGAAAAATATAAAGCTCATATGCTTCAGCTCCGACCAGGTGTATAGCGGAGCAGAGGCTGAGGGACCCTACACCGAGGATATGGCAAAGCCGAGTAACACGTATGCAAGGCACAAGCTTGAAATGGAAAGCCGAGTCCTTAATATTTTACCCGACGCGGTTATTCTAAGGGCGGAATGGATGTACGACTACTATCTTAAGAAGTCAAACTATTTTATGAACGTATTAAATGCAAAGGACACTCTTAATTTCAGCTCACAGCAGTACAGAGGCATAACCTACGTAAGGGAGGTTGCCGAGAATATGGAAAAAGTTATGCATATCCCCGGGGGAGTGTACAATTTCGGCAGCGAAACCGAAAAATCTATGTATGAAATTACCAAGGAATTTTTAGCCCTTATAGGCAAGAGCATTGACGTTACCGACGCTCCCGCGCGACACAACCTGTGGATGAATTGCCATAAGGCAAGAAAATACGGAGTAGACTTCAGCTCTGTTGAAAAGGGACTTGAACGCTGCGGTATGGATTACGGTCTTATAAAATAATGGGTTCTTGACACAGAACGCAATTTATGGTACAATATATTGCAGTTAAAATCCCCTTTGAAAGGAGCAAAATATGAATATACCACAGCTTGAAGAAAAATATGCCGACCTTATTAAATCCATAAAAATCAAAAGAGCAATAGTTTATGTGGTTACTATCGTTGCCACACTTTTGGTCATTTTTCTTACAATGCCAATGAAAATTGAATTTATGGGTGAGGTTATAACTGACAGAGAGGGATTTAACCCTGCTTTGATTGCCCTTTTTGCTCTTCTGTGCGTTTTTGTAGGAGCAGTTGCATACGGTATAGTATCAGCTCCCCTTGTTATGACTCTTGAACAGGAATGCGACCCCGAAAAGGAGCTTATTCTTAATTTGAAGCTTAATAAACGCAAGGAAGCATATATGACCCTGGTGGCGGATTATTTTTACGTGGGTGATTACGACAATTCAATGGGCTGCGCTATGAAAATGGTTGGAAGCCCTAAGGATAGAATAAGAATCATAGGATTTTTCAATAAGGCAAGATGCGAGTTTTTTACAGGCCGTAAGGAATCTCTTAAAATGACCGCTTCGCATTTTGACGAGCTACTTAAGGGAAGTGATAAATTAAAGCTGAAGCACCGCCCCCTCTATGAAAAACTTCAGGGCTGTATAGAGCTTATGGTGTCCATAAGCGAAAACGATGGAGAAAGGGCAGTAATCCTTTCAAAATCCGTTGTTCCTTGGAAAAATACAGCTGCGATTACGGGCTTTGTAAACTATCTTAAGGGAATGTCCGCCTGTATTATCGGTGACAGAGACGAGGCAGTTTTCAGATTCAGATCCGTTAAGGAGGACTGCGGAAAAACCGTGCTTGCATCCCTTTCCGAAAGGAATCTTCAGCTTCTTTGTTAACCTGATTTATGAATATAGCATATATTAACAAATGTAAATTTTAAATAAATTTTCATATTTATATTGACAAATAAAAAAAATAAATGTATAATACACGTGAATTTAAATAAAGGCGTTGAAAAAGAGAGTATCAACGGACACTTATTCAAAGAGAGTCGCGATAGGTGAGAGCGCGGCAGTAAGCCCATTGAGAAAAACACTTTTGAGCCTGCGGAAGAAAGCCGTTTCGGTGATTAGAACCGCACGTTCATCCCGTAAGGATGTTTAAGAGGACCGATCTCGGTCAATTTGGGTGGTACCGCGGAAGATAGCCTTTCGTCCCATATGGGGCGAAGGGCTTTTTGTTTTTCGCAGGGCTATTTCAATCGGTTTAATATTTATAGTTATATATGGAGGAATGAAATTATGTTGAGAACACATACTTGTAATGAGCTTGGCGTAGCTAACATCGGTGAAAAGGTTACGCTTACAGGCTGGATGGAAACCGTACGTGACCACGGCGGAGTACTTTTCGTAGACCTTCGTGACCATTACGGAGTTACACAGATCGTCCTTTCCGACGACTCTATGATTGCAGGAATGGCAAAGGAAACGGTTATTCTCGTTGAGGGCGAGGTAACAAAGAGAGCAGAAGAAACGGTAAACAATAAAATCGATACAGGTCTTATCGAGGTAAGAGCAAGTAAAATAGAGGTGCTCGGCCCCTGTAAGCTCGGCTTACCCTTTGAAATCGATTCTTCAATGCAGACAAGAGAGGACGTTCGTCTTAAGTACCGTTATCTTGATCTCCGCAACCGTAAGATCCATGATAATATCGTTCTCCGCTCAAAGATATTAAGCTATCTTCGCCGTCAGATGGAGGACCTTGGATTTATGGAGATCCAGACTCCCATTCTTACAGCATCATCTCCCGAGGGCGCACGTGACTATCTTGTTCCCAGCCGCAAGCATAAGGGTAAGTTCTATGCGCTTCCTCAGGCTCCTCAGCAGTTTAAGCAGCTTCTTATGGCATCCGGCTTTGACCGTTATTTCCAGATAGCGCCCTGCTTCCGTGACGAGGATGCACGTCAGGACCGTTCTCCCGGAGAATTCTATCAGCTCGACTTTGAAATGTCCTTTGCAACGCAGGAGGACGTATTCGAGGTTGCTGAAACGGTAGTTTACAATACGTTTAAGGAGTTTTCAAATAAGAAGGTATCAAAGCCTCCCTTCAAGAGAATCACCTTTGCGGAATCAATGCTCAAGTACGGTACTGATAAGCCCGACCTTCGCAACCCCCTTATCATTCAGGACCTTACAGACTTCTTTGCTAAGCATGAGTTCCTTACGATAAACGGAAGAACCGTACCCTTCAAGAACAAGCTCGTTCGCGGACTTGTTGCCAACTACCTCGTTAAGAAGGATGGCGACGGTGACGGTAAGAAGGCGTTTGAAAAGGCTATCGACGCATATTCAAGAAGCATCGGTATGAAGTTCGGTATCGGATATATCACCCTCGAGGGCGGAGAATATAAGGGTCCTATCGCTAAGTTCCTTACAGAGGAGCAGAAGGCAGAGCTTACTGCTCTTGTAGGAATCAAGGAGGGCGAATCCCTGTTCTTCATAAGCGATACCGCATCCGTAATCAACAAGCTTTCCGGCGAAATGAGAACGTGGATTGCAAAGGAGCTTGGACTTATTAAGGACGATTCCTTCGAGTTCTGCTTTATCGTTGATTTCCCCATGTACGAGCTTAATCCCGAAACAAACAAGATCGACTTTACACATAACCCCTTCTCAATGCCTCAGGGCGGTATGGATGCGCTCCTTAACAAGGATCCTCTTGAAATCTTTGCATACCAGTACGATATCGTATGTAACGGCGTAGAGCTTTCATCCGGTGCGGTTCGTAACCACAACCCCGAAATTATGAAGAAGGCGTTTGAGATCGCAGGCTACGGCGAGGATACACTTAAGGCTAAGTTCGGTGCGCTTTACAATGCCTTTGCATACGGCGCTCCCCCCCATGCAGGTATGGCTCCCGGCGTTGACAGAATGATCATGCTTATCGCAGGAGAGGAAACTATTCGTGACGTTATCGCATTCCCCTTGAACGGAAATGCACAGGATCTTATGATGGGTGCTCCCGGTGAGGTAACCGAGCAGCAGCTTCGTGAGGTTCACATCAAGGTAAGAGACTAAATAAGCCAAATCTATTTTAAAGGAGCTTATTATGGATAGAGAAACATTAAGACTTTTAGAGCTTCTTAACCAGCTTAAGCTTACGGAGGACGAGAAGAAGGAAACGTTTTCTTTCTTTGAGGACCGTAAGGCTGACAGCTGCGGACTTGAAGCTATTGATACAAGCGAGGTCGAAAGAATGGTGCACGTTATGCCCATTATGACGGTAGTAAGGGAGGATAAAGTATCCCAGCCCTTCTCCCGTGAGGACCTTCAGAGCGGCGCACCCGAAACCGATGAGGGCTACTGGTGCGTTCCCCGCGTGGTAGAATAATCACAGGAGGGAATAAGATGTATACAGTTAAATTTGATACAGATGCAAAATTAAAGGTTGTTGCGGACTCCATGATCCTTACAACCGATTCAGAAACAAACGCAGGCTCAAAAATGCTTAAGGGATACAAGAGCCTTCTTGAATCCGAGGCACTTTTGAAGCTTAAGGCAGCGGGCTACGGCCTTTGCGGTAAGACTCCTGTCGGCGAGTTTGCCATTGATCTTCTTGGCGAGACATCCGTTGACGGCGCTTATACAAAGGATGGCGCTCTTATGCTTGCATCCGCCGATGCAGTTAAGACAGGGGATGCGGATATCGCTCTTGTTCTTGACGTAAACGGCTCTGTTCGTCGCGGCACTGCCCAGAGCGGACTTATTTCCGTTAAGCCCACCTACGGCACAGTTTCCCGCTACGGTACTGTTCCCGTTGCTTGCTCAGGCGAAACGGTAAGCTTAATCGGAAAAACGGCAGAGGACTGTAAAAACGCCCTTTCCGTAATCTCCGGTCACGACGATAAAGACGGCACAAGCCTTTCCGATGAGCTTTGCAAGTCGGCGCTTTCCTGCGGAAGCGTTAAAAGGATTGCTGTTCTTAAGTCAATGACAGAGGGTGCAGATTCCTGCGTAAAGGCAAAAATCGACGCTTTTGTAAATGCGCTTAAGGAGAACGGAATCGAAGCTTGCGAAATCGACGATACGGTAATAGTTAAGTCACGTGCTGCTTGGAATATTCTTATGAGTGCGGAGCTTTGCAACAACGTATCCCGCTACGACGGCGTAAAATACGGCTACCGTACCGAGAATTTTACAAACCTTGACGAGCTTTATACAAACAGCCGTACCGAAGCCTTCGGTCAGCTTTTGAAGACTGCAATTCTTTTCGGCTCAGACACATTGTCCACCGAAAATTATATGAAGGTCTACGATAAGGCGCTTCGTGTACGCAGAGTAGTGCTTGAAGCATTCAATAAGATATTCGGTGAGTTTGATGCGGTGCTTATGCCCGCTTGCTCCAAGATGGTATATACAGAAAAGGATACTGAAAATAAGTTCCTTTCATATACGGAGAACCTTTATACGGCTCCCGCATCAATTACAGGCTTGCCTGCGGTTGTTGCTTGCGGCGTTCAGCTTGTAGGTAAGGCATTTTCCGAGGGCGCTTTGCTCGACACCGTAAATGCAGTATGTAAGGAGGGCAAATAATGAGATACGAAACAGTCATCGGTCTTGAGGTCCACTGTGAGCTTGCAACCGATTCAAAGATATTCTGCTCATGCTCCGCTCACTCCTACGGTGCAGAGCCCAACTCCCACGTATGTCCCGCATGCTGCGGTATGCCCGGTATGCTTCCCGTTGTAAACAAAAGAGTTGTTGACTACGGTATGAAGGCAGGTCTTATGCTTAACTGCCACATCAACCGTGTAACGACCTTTGATAAAAAGAGCTACTATTATCCGGACTTGCCGGCTGCTTACCAGACTACCCAGTGGTTTGCTCCCGTTGCCGTAAACGGTCTTGTTGAAATAGAAACCTCCAAGGGTAAGAAGAACGTAAGAATTAAGCAGATCCATATGGAGGAGGACGCAGGTAAGCTCGTTCACGATATTCGTGAGGATACTACCCACGTTGACTTCAACCGTACAAGCGTTCCCCTTATCGAAATTGTAAGCCAGCCCGATCTTTCTTCAGCCGAGGAGGTTGAGGCTTACCTTGAAAGACTTAAGACACTTCTTCGCTATGCAAGAGTTGCGGAGTGCGAAATGGCGCACGGAACTATGCGTTGCGACGTTAACCTTTCCGTTCGTCCCGAGGGCAGCGATAAGCTGGGCGTACGTACGGAAATGAAGAATATGAACTCCATAGAGGCAATTAAGCGCGCTATTGAGTACGAAACGTCAAGACATATCGACGCTATCGAAAACGGAACGGAGGTTCTTGTTCAGGAAACACGCCGTTGGGACGATATCAAGGGTAAGTCCTACGCAATGAGATCCAAGGAAACAGCGGGCGATTACCGTTATTTCCCCGACCCCAACGTAATGCCTGTTGTAATTGACGATAAGTGGTTTGATGAAATTTCCGAATCCTTACCCGAATTTCCCGAGGTCAAGCGTGAAAGATATATGTCCGAATACGGTCTCAGCGAGTACGACAGCGAGCAGCTTGCCAAGAGCATTGCGCTTTGCGAGTGCTTTGAGGATGCATATTCCGTATGCGGCAGCGCAAAGGATGCGGCTAACTGGATGCTCTCAGAGGTTATGAGCAATCTTAACGCCCGTCAGATGACCTATGATATGCTTACCCTTAACGGTAAGGCTCTCGGTGAGCTTATTACTCTTGTTGTAGACGGTAAGGTTGGACGTGCAAACGCAAAGAAGATCCTTAACGCTATGTTTGACGATGCTTCCGTTTCACCCGCCGAATACGCAGAGAAGAACGGATTTGTGATCTCCAACGATACAGGTCTTATGGATAGCGTTATCAAGACAATGGTTGCGGCTGACCCTAAGGCTGTTGCAGACTATAAGAGCGGTAAGGAAAAGGCTATTATGGCTATCTACGGTAAGTGTATGAAGGAGCTTAAGGGCAACTGCGATCCTCAGACACTTCGTACAAAGCTTATTGAGTATATTAATTCGCTTTAATAAAACAAAAAACGGAATTTGAAGGGGACGTGCTCTTAAGGATAGTTTTTGAAATTCATTAGAATACGTTACCTACCGACAGGAGGACAGATGAGGTTTTACGCCCTCTGTCCTCTTTGTTTATCTATCGAGCGGCGAAAAGAGCCTCCCTTGTGTAAAGGGAGGTGGCACGGCTTGCCGTGACGGAGGGATTGAAAAAAGCAACACTTACACAAAAACAATCCCTCAGCCGCCTTCGGCGTCAGCTCCCTTTGCACAAGGGAGCCTTTTTTATGTTCACCTATGATGTATCAATTTTCCTGACAAGCACTGCTTTTGTAGACACAAAATCAAAATACGGCATATCCCTTTCGAGATATACCGTATTTTTGAAAACTGTCCTTTAGGGGAACACCCTAAAAAATTCCGTTTTTTATTTAATAAATCAATTTGCGTTTAGTCGAGGTTGGGCTCAAAGCAGGGCATCAATTCGAGCTTGAAAAGATTCATTTTATGCTTTCTGTCGATAAGCGCCTTTTTATTGGGATCGTCTATCTCGCCTGTGCGGATATATCTGTCAAGCTCAGCGTAGGTAAAGCCGAGATTATCCTCGTCAGTCTTTCCGCAAAGACCGTCTATGGGAGTTTTGTCAACAAGCTCACGTGGGAGACCGAGAACGTAGCCGATAGCCTTGACCTCCTGTACCGTAAGACGGGAGAGAGGGCTGAAATCACCAACGGAGTCACCGTATCTTGTGGAATAGCCGACCCAGTCCTCGGAAAGATTACAGGTATTGGCAACACGTCCGTTACAGCTTTGAGAAACGGCGTAAACCGTAGTCATACGGATACGGGGCATAATATTGCTTGTGGACTGGAAGGAAAGGGGAAGATCCTTTGGCATACTGCCGATAAGACCGTCAACCGCATCCTTTATATTTACAACGTAATGCTTGATGCCGAGATGGTTTACAAGAGCGTAGGCGCAGTCGATATCGTGCTGCTCACCGTTGGGCATAAGAACACCGATTACCCTGTCCTTGCCAAGCGCCTCAACACAAAGGGCAGCCACAACGGAGGAGTCCTTTCCACCGGAAATACCAAGCACGGCATTACAGCCCTTACCGTTATTTTCAAAGAAATCTCTTATCCATTCAACACATTCGTTTTTGATTTTTTCAGCGTTAAACATAGTATTCACCTCTGATATCATTTTATAATTTGATTATATATCATGCGTAACTCCTTGTCAACCCTTGATTTCCATTTGATAATATTGTATACTTAGTATATGAACGTATATTGGAGGATAAAATGGAGCTTTTTGATTACGAAAGAGAGCATTTGAATATTCTTCGCTCACATCTTGGAGAGTGCTGTGTGCTTCTTAAAAAGGACGGCAGCTTCCCCCTCGGATCGCCCTGTAAAATAGGCGCATACGGAAACGGTGTCCGTAAGACCGTTAAGGGGGGTACGGGCTCGGGGGAGGTAAATTCCCGATGCTTTATCACCGCCTATGAGGGACTCGTAAGAGCGGGCTTTGAAATTACGACGGACGCATGGCTCGATTCCTATGATGCAGCCTATTCCGATGCAAGATGCGAGTTTATAAAGAAAATAAAAAAAGAAGCAAGAATGAATCATAAGCTTGCCCCCGTTTACGGTATGGGCAAGGTAATGGCTGAGCCCGAATACACTATCCCGTTGAATATTGAATGTGATACGGCGGTATATGTTCTTTCAAGAATTTCGGGAGAGGGAGCGGACAGAGAATTTGTAAAGGGCGATATACTGCTTACCGATACGGAGATTCATGATATTTTGGAGCTTAACTCCAAATGCAAGAGATTTATGCTTATTTTAAACGTGGGGGGAGTGGTTGATTTAACTCCTGTTGCAGGTGTTAATAACATTCTTATTTTATCCCAGCTTGGCGCACAGACGGGAGATATACTTGCAGATCTGTTGCTTGGCAAGGCATATCCGTCGGGAAAGCTTACCACGACTTGGGCAAGGGAGTGCGATTATTCCCATATAGAGTTCGGAGATAAAAACGATACGAGATACAGGGAGGGAATTTACGTAGGATACCGCTTCTTCGATGCTGACGGTGTGCGTGTTCTTTACCCCTTCGGTCACGGGCTTTCTTATACTGATTTTGACATAAAAAACACGGACGTATCCGTAAAAAACGGTATTTTTATTGTAAAAGCTACCGTTGAAAACGTAGGCAAGCACGCAGGAAAAGAGGTCGTACAGTGCTATATTTCAACGCCTCGGGCGGCGCTTGATAAGCCGATAAAGGAGCTTTGCGGCTTTGCAAAGACAAGGGAGCTTGAATCGGGAGAAGAGTGTACGGTCACAATGGAAATAAGTCTTGATTCCGCAGCATCCTATGATGAAAAGAAGGAGGAATACGTTCTTCACGGCGGAAGCTACATAGTGTACGTGGGTAACTCCTCGAGAAGCTTAAAAGCGGCGGCAATAATCGATCTTGACGGGGATGTGTCCGTATTCAAGGTAAAAAACGTGCTTGGAAAGACGGATTTTTCCGATGCTGTTCCTACGGGGATAAAAAGGAAGCGTCCCGAAAACAACGTTCCTGTATTTCATATGTCATCCTGTAATGACGGCATAAGGGAAGCATGCTATAATACAGAGGAAAAAACAGAGCCGAAAATAAAGGAGCTCACCGACGTGGGACTTGCTTATATGAATGTCGGAGAATTTAAATCCGCCTTAGGAGTGTTGAGCGTTATCGGAAATGCAAGCTCTCACGTTGCGGGCGCAGCGGGGGAAAGCGCATCTGTTATCAAGGACGTGGGCGGCAGGCAGATCATAATGGCGGACGGACCTGCGGGTATCAGAGTAAGCCCTTGCTTCTTCGTTGATAAAAAGGGAAGAGCCAAGTCCGTTGGACAAAGCGGCATTCCCGAAAGCGTGCTTGAATTTTTACCTGCGGTACTTCGTAAGCTTTTGACCGCTATAACAGGAAAAAATAAAGCTCCCAAGGGGGCGGAGCTTCAGTACAGATACGCAACCGCCCTGCCCATAGGCACAGCCCTTGCCCAAAGCTGGAATAGGGAGCTTGCATACCTTTGCGGTGATATTGTGGGAGATGAGATGGAGCGCTTCGGCGTACATTTATGGCTTGCGCCCGCCCTTAATATACACAGAAGCATACGGTGCGGCAGAAACTTTGAATACTATTCCGAGGACCCCTATTTAAGCGGAAAAATCGCAGCCTCCGTAACTAAGGGAGTTCAGTCCCATAAGGGCTGCGGAGTAACCCTTAAGCACTTTGCAGCCAATAATCAGGAGACCAACCGCTACGGCAGTAATTCCATAGTCAGCGAGCGTGCCATGAGGGAAATTTATCTGCGTGGCTTTGAAATTTGTATAAAAGAAGCCGACCCTGTGGCTATAATGACATCATATAACCTGTTAAACGGCACTCACACAGCGGAGCATAAAGGACTTTTGCACAGTTATTTAAGGTGTGAGCTTGGCTATGATGGACTTGTTATGACGGACTGGATAGTAGGCGGCGGAATTATGGCTGATAAAAAGGATAAGCACCCAAAAACCACCTCGTGGAAAATTGCAGAGGCAAGCGGTGATATTATAATGCCGGGCTGTAAGGGGGACGTAAGCTCCATCCTTATGGGGATCGAAACAGGCGCTATCAGCCGTGAAAGACTTGAAAAGAACGCATCACGTGTCTATAAAACCGCAAAAAGACTTGGTTTGATACAGTAAAGGAGAATATTATGAAAAGATATGAGCTTACGGATTCGAGGATCAAAATTTACGGAGTACCCTGCTTTTACACAGAGGGGAAGCTTACAAGATTGCCCGAATACGTAATAGAAAAGGTTCCATCCCTTGATTGGCACGGAAGAAGAGTACCCGGCGGCAGAATTTGCTTCCGTACGGATTCCGAGCATATGGATATTTACGTAAAATATAAGACTATGCACGTGGACGTGGGTATGTCTATTTTCGCATCTCAGTCCATAAACGTTTACGTGGGAGAGAAGCCTACGTCAAGATTTCTCGGCCTTTCATGGCCTCGGGATTACAATACTATGGAGTTTACGGGTAGGTTCAAAAAGGACAAAATTATGGAGGACGTGACCGTATTACTCCCCAGAAACGAAATTGTTGACAGCATTTATATTGAGCTTGACGACGATGCGGTAATAGAAAAGCCCACTCCGTATAAGTACGAAAAGCCCATCGTTTTCTATGGCTCATCCATTACCGAGGGCGGAATTTCCTGCAATATGGCAAATGCCTATACCGCAATTATCTCCCGCCATCTTGACACGGATTATATAAATCTCGGCTTCTCGGGTAACGCCAAGGGAGAAATCGAGGTTGCGGATTACATAAACACCCTTGACTTTTCGATTTTTGTCTACGATTATGACCATAACGCACCCACAGCAGAGCATCTTTGGAAAACTCACGAGCCGTTTTTTAAGAGAATAAGAGAAAAGCATCCCGACGTTCCCGTGGTTATGATGACACGCCCCTACGCCGTATACGGTGAGGATGAATATGCCCGCCGCGACGCCGTGTACGCCACGTATAAAAACGCCGTTGAGAGCGGAGATAAGAACGTGTATTTCATAGACGGGGAAACGTATTTCAAGGATTGCCCCGACAGGGAGCTTTGCTTTATCGACAGGATACATCCCAACGATTACGGCTTCCATTTGATGGCGCAGAGGATCGAGCCCATAATTAAGAAGATACTTGAAAAAATCTAATTTAAATTTTTAATTCAATATCAGGAATAAAGGGAAATCTCAAAGAGGGCTTTCCCTTTATTTATATTATTTAATAAATACCTATTGACAAACCAAAAAAGATTTGATAAAATATTCTTGTTATTTTTGAAAAACGCTTGAGTAAAAACCAGTAACCGTATTTTTGGGCTTCAAGAGAGCTGCCGTTTGGTGCGAGGCAGCGGCTCGATGGCGGCGAATTCATTTTACAAGTTGTGGGTTGAAGGCGTAGCTGCGTAGACCTTACCGGCAGTCACCGTTATCGGACAGGGTGTATGGTGGTACACCTATCAAGGCTTATTTTGCGAAAGGTAAGCGAAGCAGAGTGGTAACACGGTATTCCGTCCCTGTGATTTCTCAAAGGAGAAACCGGGGGCTTTTTTGTTTTCCGAGCCTTCCCTAAGTAAGGGAAGGGGGACCAAGC
>JAFVYY010000125.1 GCA_017508405.1 Clostridia bacterium | reverse complement strand
TGTATCGTGTTGAGATTGGACGTTACTTTGATGATTTCGATGAGTTTGGGAATGAACAATTCAGAGAGATGCGTTTTGCGGAAGTCAAAATGTATCGTCGTGAGGATTTGATCAAATAATGTATTATGGGAAAATTTAGACACCTTTTCAACCGTTTAAGCCAAACAAAAAGGACTGCGTATGCGGTCCTTTTTGTTTGGCTGGGATAGAATTTCGAAACATATTGTTGCGCTCTTTTTCGAGAAAGCCGTTGTCTGCGGTTGGGTTTTCCCAACACGAAGAATGAGTTTTGGGGGTTCGCAGATTGCAAGCAGACAACGGAGCCTAAACAGCACCGTTTTTCACGGAGGCTCTGTCAACCGGCAGTTAACAAAGTATATTTACTTTCGCTTTACTTTTTAGGTCCGATATGGTAAAATATAAATAGCTTCAAAGCGGTTAAGGAGGACTGAATTATGACAGAAATAAAGATAGGTGAAAAGATAAAGGCAAAAAGAAAGGAGCTTGAATATACCCAGGAGGAGCTCGCAAATATACTCTACGTGACCAAGGCGGCTGTAAGCAAGTGGGAAAACGGAGAAAGCTATCCGGATATTACCTTACTTCCCAAAATAGCACAATTATTTAATATAACTATGGATGAGCTTTTTGACTACACTCTTGAATACAAGCCGTTAAAAATCGTAAACGAATTTCACTTTGGAATATCACTTAATAATGTTGATACAGAAATTTTGAATCACGGTACTGTAAAAAGCTGTACTGTATGTAAAAATAACGGCGAGTGGGACACCTGTATTGAATTCATATCAAATGAAGAGGGATTTCCCTACACTCTGCAAAAGCATCTTAAAAAACGGGTGCTTATGGACGGATACAGTATAAGGCTTGCCGACGGAAAAATCCTTGATGACGATAAACCAAACAAGCACTACGTATGCAAGGAAAAGATCTGGGAATACCATCTTTCCAATAGAGCTTATATTAAAAATATGTTAAAGGAACAAACTGAAATGGGGTATATTGACGAGGAGAATATATAGTCAGTATTTACATAATACAAAGTGAGAATTATTTTCTCTTTATGCGTTGTTGTGTTCTCTGCCCCTGTATGATACAATAATGGTGTCGACAGAAAAAGTCCGTACGCGTGGACAAAAAGGAGAAAAATATGAAGCTTACAATTGGTGAGAATATTCGTAATTACAGAAAGAAAAACGACTTAACCCAAGAGGAGTTTGCTGAAAGGCTTGGGGTAACGTATCAGTCTGTGAGCCGTTGGGAAAACGGAAACACCTATCCCGATATTGAGCTTTTGCCCGCTATTGCAAAAGTTCTTGAAATTACCCTTGATGAGCTTATGGGTATGACCGAGGAGCAGAAGGAAACGAGGGCTATTGAAGCCTTTGATAGCTTACGCCGTGAGTGTATAAAGAAGGATTACGATGCAGAAAAAATCATTGAATTTATCAGAGATATAAGAGTAAATTATCTTGATTCACGCTACTATTGGCGCCCTTGGTGCGAGGGTAACGACCGCGCCTTCCGCGATCCCCAAATATTGCCCGAAGTACGTCTTATGGCTGAAGCTGTTCTTGAGCGTTATCCAATGTTCCCCCATGTAATAGAAACTATGGCTTACTGTGAGGACGAGGAGCATCTTACAGAATTTCTTAACAAATACACCACATCCTTTGACTGTTCACAGAGGAAAGTGCTTTTTAACCGATATTTTCGTAGAGGCGAAAGTGAAAAATTTAATGAGGAGCGCAGATATCAGCTTTATAATGCTATGGACAAAATCCTTTGGCACGGTAATCTTTTAAGCTTGAACGCAACCGACGAGGACAGATGCGCTGCTGAAAAATTTACAGAGTCCATCCTTTCCGTTATCCGTTGTAACACTACGGATGACTGTATAGATTTTTGGGTAGAAGAGCTTCTTGAACAAGGGATGACCGCTACAAGCAGACTTGCAAGGGCAGGTAAGCACGCAGAGGCTATTTCAAGACTTGAAAAAACCGTAAGACTACTTGAAAGAGTTATGAAAATAACAAGCGAAGTAACACTTTCCACGTCCTGCCGTTTCCTTGACGGAATGGTATGGAAGGCAAAGGAGCATTGGTCACCAAGCACCAACAATCCAGATTCTCCCCTTGAAAGAAATATTTCCATCTATACCGAAATGAGTAATATGAGCAGTTGTTACTGTATTTATCCAAGCCGTTTTATTGATATGCTTGACGCAACGGGTTATGATTCAATACGCACTCTTCATGAATTTACTACACTTTATAACAGAGTAAAAGATTTAGTAGTAACAAAAAAGAAGTCATAATATTGTATTTTTCTCCCCTTTGATGTATAATTAAGAAAAGGGGGCGATATTATGAGATACACGATAATAAAAGGCGTAGACACGGACTTTAACCTTAAAATAGCGGGGGACGTGGATATAATCTGCGCGGTGATGGAGATTTCCACCCGTGGAAGAGACCTTACCTATGAGGCTGATCTTACAGGAGAGGAGATAATAAAGCTTCTTTCTCCATTTAAGGTGGAGCTTGACGGAATTTTGCCCCATAAGAATTATACAATAACTGCATATGATTGGTAAACTTAATACCCTCCGAAAATGTAATCAGGGGGTATTATTTTATTTTCAGTTTAGGTAAAAATGGTAAAATATTGACATCTCCACAAATTTGTAGTATAATATACAACAGAAAAATTTGGAGCTTAAGGCGGTGACGATATGGACAAGCGCAAAAGACACAGACGAGCGTGGAGGCTTGCATACAAGCTTTTACACAGACATCTTGAAAAAAAGTTCAACCTTACAAGTGAGAAATGCGACTACGACGCCCCCTGTCTTATCGTTTCCAACCACGTTACAAACTGGGACCCCGTGCTTGTGGGACTTAGCTTCCCTAACCGCCCCACCTATTTTGTAGCAAGTGAGCATCTTTTCAGAATGGGTATTAAAACCAAGCTTTTAAACAGATATTTTGAGCCTATACCGAGAAGCAAGGGCTCAAGCGCGGTGGACACAGTGCTTAAATGTCTTCGCCACTTTAAGGCGGGAGATTCCGTATGCATATTTGCCGAGGGAGATTCCACCTGGAACGGTGTTACACAGGATATCGTGCCGTCAACGGCGAATCTTGCAAAATCATCCCGTGTGGCTCTTGTAACCTACCGTTTCTAGGGCGGTCACCTTGCAAATCCCCGTTGGGGAAAGGGCATAAGAACAGGTAAAATGCGCGGGGGTGTGGTTAATATTTATACTCCTGAGCAGTTAAAGGCTATGAGCGTTGAGGAGATCCACGCAGCCATAGACCGTGACATTTACGAAAACGCTTGGGAAAGGCAGGAAAAGGAAAACGTAGCTTTCAAGGGCAAGAACAGAGCCGTAAGAATGGAAAGCGCCCTATTTCTCTGCCCCGAATGTAAAAAGATCGGCACTCTTAAGGGTGATGGCGACTATATAAAATGCTCCTGCGGATTTAAGCGAGAATATACGGAATACGGTGTCTTTGAACCATCCGTACCCTTTAAAAATATTTATGAATGGGATATTTGGCAGAGGGAGTGTCTTGAAAGCGGCGATTTTAACCGTGATGACACCTTGTTTACCGATTCTAAAATAACTCTTTCAAAAATTCACGAGGGACACAAGTCGGAAAAGCTTACAAATGGGATTCTTACAGGAAGTGAGGAATCATTATCCATAGGTGAATATGTATTCTTTTACAAGGATATTTCCTCAATGTCCATTATTCAAACGTCCATACTTGTTTTCACACACAAGGACGGATATTTTGAATTAAGAGCAGATAAAAAGCACTACGTTAATATGCGAAAATATCTGTTTTGGTATCAAAACTACGTCAACGGTATAAAAAATTCATCACAAGGCGAGGTATAATTTATGGATTATTCAGCAGCGAATCCCGGAGTATGGAACTTTATAATTCAGCTCGGTATGATAGCCGGCGCAGTTCTTGTTTCCCAGCTTCTTACGTCGAAGGTTAAGTTCCTTCGCAGCTTACGAATGCCAATCGGCGTTATGGCGGGCTTTATTCTTCTTGTTTTAAAGAGCGTTGGTGTTATCAGAGTCAACACCCAGCTTATGGAAATCCTTGTTTATCACTGTATCGCTCTCGGCTTTATTGCAATGTCACTTCGTACCACAAAAGAGGGTAAGGAGGAAAAAGGCAGTCTTACAGGTCCAAAATCGGGCGCTATTATAGTTTCTACCTATTTGATTCAAGGTATTGTAGGCCTAATTATCTCCCTCGGTCTCGCATACACATTTATGCCCGACCTTTTCAAAGCGGCAGGTCTTCTCCTCCCCATGGGCTACGGACAGGGTCCCGGCCAGGCAAGTAACGTTGGCGGCACTTACGAGGGGCTCGGATTTACAAACGGTCAGACCTTTGGTCTTGCCATTGCGGCGGCAGGATATATCTGCGCTTGTCTTGTTGGCGTTATTATGATAAACGTTCTTTCCAAAAAAGGAAAGATAAGCTCAAAAAGAGTATTTACCTCAGACGACCCTAAGACAACGGTTGGTGATTTCCAGGACAACAACGAAATCCCCGTTTCCGACTCCATTGACAAGCTTTCCGTTCAGGTTGCGTTTATTCTCGGTGTTTATTTCATTACCTATCTTGCAATGTGGGGACTTACATCGGGCATCTCCGCAATTTCCGAGGGACTTGCAAATACGGTAAACTCCCTTATCTGGGGCTTCAACTTTATTATCGCATCCGTAATAGCTCTTATAGTTAAGATTCTTTTAAAGAAAGCAAATCAGAAGAAAATCTTCAGAAGACAGCAGCAGAACAACTATCTTCTCAGCAGAATCTCCGGCTTCTTCTTTGATATTATGATTGTTGCAGGTATTTCCGCTATTGAAATAGAAAAGTTAAGCGGTCTTTGGATACCCTTTATCATTATCGCAGTATCCGGCGGTATCATTACGTGGCTTTACCTTGCATTCGTTTGCAAAAAGGTATATAAGGGCTATTATGTAGAGGGACTTATCTCCATGTACGGTATGCTTACGGGAACAATATCATCGGGCGTGCTTCTCCTTCGTGAGATAGACCCCGAGTTCAAGACTCCGGCATCCAACAACCTTGTTGTTGGCTCAAGCTTCGGTATTATCCTCGGCGCACCCATGCTTATTCTTGTAGGTCTTGCGGCGCAGTCAACGGCGCTTTGCTTTGCAACTCTTGGTATAATTGCAGTTTACTTTGCGGCGCTTCTTATCTTCATCCTTAAGGCAAGGGGAAAGGGCGCTAAAGTAAGCACAGACAAAACAAACGATACTATCCTCGCAACGGACAGCTCCGACGCTGAGTAACACACAATAACAAAAAAGCCTTCTCAAAGGGAGATGTCCTTATCGGAGAATTTGAAAGCCACCGTAAAGTGCGAGCATCGCATTTGTACGGACAAACGCAGTATGGGCTAATCCCAAACCCTTATAATAGCAGAAAGAGAGAACAAATCGGCTTAAATGTCGAAAAGTTCTCTCTTTTTCTGTTTCTGTTCAGTTTAGAGTTATGAGGCTCGCTTCGCTCACCGTTATGAGCTTGCGCGGCAAGCGTTATGATATGATTGCCCTTGTAATCTAAAACTTGGCGAAGCCAATCATAACGATGCGAAGCATCTCATAAATAATAACTTGCCCGCAAGGGCAATCATAGTTTAGCGTGATACTCCGTTAAGAGTATCACGCTATAGGAGAAGGCTTCTTTTTTATTTTATAGGATTATTACGGCAAATCATTTCGTGCATTACTATGGAAATCACAAGTAAAATTCCGATATATACGGGGAAAAGCGCAATTGATACACGCTCCGCTATAATACCGAAAAGAGGGGGTAAAAGGCAGGTGCCCGTATATGCGCTTGCCATTTGAACGCCAATCAGCGCCTGTGACTTGTCTGCTCCGAATCTTGCGGGGGTCGAATGGATTATGCAAGGATATATTGGCGCACAGCCAAGTCCCGTCACAACGAGTCCAACAAGGGAAACCGTATTACTGAAGGGTAACATTATCATTACAATGCCAAAAAACATTATTCCCTGACCTATTCTGATAAGGGCGGTGTCAGACAGCTTCATCGTTATGAATCCGTTTACTGCTCTGCCAACGGTTATTCCAACAAGGAATAAGCTGCCCCACGCAGCGGCAATTTCAGCATCGATGCCTCTATAAAGATTAAGATAGCTGCTTGCCCAAAGCGTTATAACCACCTCAATAGCGCAATAGCATAAAAACGTAATCATTATAGGCTTAGCGCCCTTAATGGAAACGATCTCCTTTAAAGTAAGCGCCTTATGCTTTTCCGAGCTTGCATTATCGGAGCCGTCTATACGCTTTTTCCAAAGAGGTAAGCTTATAAATACGACAAATGAAATAATAAACTGAATTATTGAAATATAGAGATATCCGCTTTTCCATCCCTGTCCGCCCGTTAACGCAAGGCTCATAATAGCAGGACCGATGGATGCGCCAAGTCCCCACATACAGTGAAGCCAGCTCATATGCTTACTGCTGTAATGAAGCGCCACATAATTGTTCAATGCCGCATCAACACTGCCTGCGCCGAGTCCATAGGGTATTGAAAAAAGGCAAAGCATATAGAAACGGGAGCTTACGGAAAATCCAAAAAGCGCTCCTGCAGTCATAAGTATGCTTATAAACGTGGTCTTGCCTGAACCGAGCTTACATGTGATCCAATCACTCATAAGGCTTGATATAATCGTGCCGAAGGCAATTATTGCGGAAATGATACCGGCATAAGAAACGGGAACATCCATTTCAATAAACATAGACGGCCAAGCCGAGCCAAGCACAGAATCGGGTAATCCAAGTCCGACGAAGGCAAGGTACAAAACCGAAACAAGAAAGACAAACATAAAAATCCTCCGTATTTTTCATCAAGGATGATATTACCACAAACAAACGGTTGTGTCAATAGTATATTTTTTCTTGATATTATATATTATAATTGTTCATTTATTCATATGTTTAAGTCTATATAATTTTGTTTTATATGGATTTTTTGAAATTTTGTTGAGCATTTTATGAAACTTGTGTTCAAATTTATATAAATCTATTGACAAGTTTTAATTGTTGTGATATGATTGTATTGAAAAGGAGTTGATACAATGAACAGAAGCTTATATTCACTTATACTGTCTGACGATGTGGTAAGAGAGATTGACCGTCTTGCTTATAAGTCGGGAACGAACCGTTCAAGCATGATAAATCAAATTCTTGCGGAATACGTTTCCTACACCACTCCCGAAATGAGATTCGGACAAATATTCTCCGCTCTTGAAAGTATGCTTTTACCAACGGATAACTTTAAACGACTCATAAACAATTCCATATCGGTTATGAATCTTCGCTCCTCCCTTGACTATAAATACAATCCGTCAGTCAGATATTCCTTGGAGCTTAATAAGGATGGGGGAGAATCTCTCGGCGCCCTTAAAATGTCTATGAGAACTCAAAACGCCGCTCTTATATCATATATGATAGATTTCTATAAGCTTTTCGCAGGGCTTGAAGCTTCATATATCAAGGGAGTTAAATATTACCTTGAGGGCGATAAGTTCGTAAGAGAGCTTAAGCTGCGCACGGATGTACAGCTTACCACATCCCAGCTTGGCAATCTTATAGCCGAATATATTAAAATGATAGATAGCTGTCTTAAATCCTACTTTTATAACATAGATAATCCACAAAAAGCAACCTTTGAGGTTGACAGAATACTTGCCGCATATATTGACAAAAACGGCGCAATACTCTAACAGGAGGTATTAAAAATGAACGTACAGAATTTTACCGAAAAAAGCCTTGAGGCACTTCAGAATGCCCAAAGACTTGCAAAGGAGCATGGAAACCAGTCCCTCGAATGCGAGCATCTGTTTTATACGTTACTCGAGGATGACGGTCTTCTTTCCGAAATATTGACAAAGGCGGGGGCTGACGTTTCCCAACTCAGGAGCGAGCTTATCTCATACGTTTCCCGCTTACCCAGAGTCAGCGGAGCAACGGGTGGCAACGTGTATATTTCCTCTGCCCTTGACAGCGTGCTTTCCCTTGCCGAAAAGGAAGCTGCCCAAATGGGTGACAGCTTTATTTCCGTTGAACACATTTTGCTTGCATTAATTGAAAAATCCACAGGAAACGTAAAATCCTTAATAAACAAGAACGGAATCACGAGAAGTAAGGTCCTCGAAATTTTAAAAAGCGTTCGAGGAAATCAGCGTGTGGATAACGAAAATCCGGAGGCTACCTACAACGCCCTCAAGAAGTACGGACAGGACCTTTGCGCTCTTGCAAGAAATCAGAAGCTTGATCCCGTTATCGGACGTGACGAGGAGATTCGTAACGTAATCAGGATACTTTCAAGAAAGACCAAAAACAATCCCTGTCTTATAGGCGAGCCGGGCGTCGGAAAAACCGCTATTGCCGAGGGACTTGCAATTCGCATAGTAAAGGGCGACGTTCCCGACAATTTGAAAAACCGTTCCCTTTTCTCCCTTGATATGGGCGCTCTCGTTGCAGGCGCAAAATACAGGGGCGAGTTTGAGGAACGGCTTAAGGCTGTTCTTAACGAGGTTAAATCAAGCGAGGGAAAAATAATACTCTTTATTGATGAGCTTCATTTGATCGTCGGAGCGGGAAAGACTGACGGAGCTATGGATGCAGGCAATATATTAAAGCCCATGCTTGCCCGCGGAGAGCTTCATTGCATCGGCGCAACGACACTTAACGAATATAAAAAATATATCGAAAAGGACCCCGCCCTTGAAAGAAGATACCAGCCTGTTCTTGTAAGCGAGCCCACCGTTGAGGATACCATATCCATTCTTCGCGGTCTTAAGGAAAGATACGAGGTATATCACGGAGTAAAGATACAGGATGGCGCTATAATTGCGGCATCAACCCTTTCGGACAGGTACATTTCCGACAGATTTTTACCCGACAAGGCTATTGACTTAATTGACGAGGCATGCTCGCTTATCAAAACTGAAATGAACTCAATGCCTACGGAAATGGATGAGATTTCCCATAAAATTATGCAGCTTGAGATTGAAGAGGCAGCTCTTAAAAAGGAAACCGACAAGCTCTCCTGCGAGCATCTTAACGAGATACAGGAGGAGCTGTCCGCCTTACGCAGTGAGTTTAGCGAAATGAAAATAAAATGGGAGAATGAAAAGGATTCCATAGGTAAGATCCAGAGACTTCGTGAAAAAATCGAGGAAACAAACGCAAAAATCGAAAAGGCTCAGAATGAATACGATCTCAATCTTGCGGCAGAGCTTAAATACGGTGTTTTACCCCAGCTTACAAAGGAGCTTGCCGATGAGGAAGCAAAGGGAAACGACAAGAAAGCAACCCTGCTTCGCGATCAGGTTACGGACGAAGAGATTGCAAGGATAATTTCCCGTTGGACCGGCATACCTGTATCAAAGCTCGTTGAGGGAGAACGTGAAAAGCTTCTTAACCTTGACAAGATACTTCATCGCCGTGTCGTAGGTCAGGACGAGGCTGTATCAAAGGTATGCGACGCCATTCTCCGCTCAAGAGCGGGTATTCAGGACCCTGACCGTCCAATCGGCTCCTTTATGTTTTTAGGCCCTACGGGTGTCGGTAAAACGGAGCTTGCAAAATCCATTGCCGAATCGCTTTTTGACGACGAACGCAATATGGTGAGAATAGATATGAGCGAGTATATGGAAAAGTTTTCCGTTTCCCGATTGATTGGCGCGCCTCCCGGATACGTTGGATATGAGGAAGGCGGTCAGCTTACCGAGGCTGTTCGCAGACGTCCCTATTCCGTTGTTCTTTTTGATGAAATCGAGAAGGCTCATCCCGACGTTTTCAACCTGCTTTTACAGGTGCTTGATGACGGACGTGTCACAGATTCTCAGGGACGTACCGTTGATTTTAAGAACACTATTATAATTATGACCTCTAATTTGGGCTCTGATATTATTCTTGACGGTATTACGGAAGACGGAGATATCAGCGAAAGCGCAAGAGACGGAGTTACAAGGCTTCTGAAGGCGTCCTTCCGTCCCGAATTTTTAAACAGGCTTGATGAAATCGTATTTTATAAGCCCTTGACCAAGGAAAACATACGCTCAATTATCGACCTGTTAATAAGCTCCCTTTCCACACGTCTTGCAAGAAAGCGTCTTTTCCTTGAAATAACGGATAAGGCAAAGGATTACGTAATCGATACAGCCTACGACCCCATGTACGGAGCAAGGCCCTTAAAGAAGTTTCTGCAGTCCAATATTGAAACACTTATAGCAAGGAAAATTATCGGCGAGGATATTGCTCCCGAAACTGTAATTACCGTTGATTTTGACGGCAGCTCCCTTGTAGCTAAATAATACGCCTTGTATCCCGCAAAGGACTTTATTATCGTAAAACAGAAAAAAATCCGACACCGAGTGTCGGATTTTTTATATATCTTATTTAACGCTGAAAAGTAATTCGCCGTATGTGGGTATGGGCCAGTAGTCGATTGACGTCATGGACTCCATCTCGTCAATAACCTCACGAAGCTTATTCATAACGCCGAGAACGTCACGCTCGTAAGCCTTAGCAATCTTTTCCGCACCGGAAAGGCGCTTTACAAGAGATATGTTAAGCTCAAGCTCCTTTGTGAGCTGATATGCTCTGCCGTTTAAGTCGGAGAGCTTGGATGCAACCTGCTCCTCGTAGCCGGGAGTCATAAAGAGCTCCTTTTTAAGCTTTATGGTTTCCGCAAGTGATTTTACGTAGCTTGATACCGCAGGCAATATAAGCTGGTTTGCCATATCAACGGCAGTAAGGGCTTCAATATTTACGAGCTTTGAGTAGCTTTCAAGCAATATCTCGCATCTTGCCTTAAGCTCAACCTCATTAAATACCTTATTGTCCTTAAAGAGCTTTACGTTCTTTTCATCAAGCAAATGGGGAAGAGCATCCGGTGTGGACTTGTAGTTGGAAAGTCCTCTCTTTTCGGCTTCTCTTATCCATGCATCGTCATAACCGTTACCGTTAAAGAGGATTCTCTTATGCTTCTTAATGGTTTCTCTTATAAGGTTATGAAGAGTGGGCATAAAGTCGTCAGCTACGCTTAAAACATCATAGAACTCATTAAGCACCTGTGTAACAGCTGTGTTAAGGAACGTATTGGTGTCCGCTATGGATGCGGATGAGCCAAGCATACGGAACTCAAACTTATTACCTGTAAAGGCAAAGGGTGAGGTTCTGTTTCTGTCCGTTGTATCCTTGGGGAATTTGGGAAGAATATGAACGCCGATACGCATGGTCTGCTTCTCTTTCGCATCGTATTTTTCCTGCTTTTCAATAGCCTCAAGAACCCCGTTAAGCTCATCGCCAAGGAATATGGATACTACCGCAGGCGGAGCCTCATGAGCGCCGAGACGGTGGTCATTGCTTGCGCTTGCAACGGAAATACGAAGAAGATCCTGATACTCGTCAACCGCTTTTATAACTGCGCAAAGGAAGAGTAAGAACTGAGCATTTTCATAAGGAGTCTCACCGGGCTCAAACAGATTTGCGCCTGTGTTAGTGGACATTGACCAGTTATTATGCTTACCGCTGCCGTTTACTCCCTTAAAGGGCTTTTCATGAAGGAGACACACAAGGTCGAACTTTTTCGCTATCTTCTGCATATATTCCATCATGATCTGGTTATGGTCGGTAGCTAAGTTTGTTGTTGTGAAAATTGGAGCAAGCTCATGCTGAGCGGGCGCTGCCTCATTATGCTCTGTTTTGGCAAGCACGCCAACCTTCCAAAGCTCCTCGTCAAGCTCCTTCATAAACGCCTGTACTCTGGGCTTGATGGATCCGAAATAATGGTCGTCAAGCTCCTGTCCCTTAGGAGGCTTAGCGCCAAAAAGAGTTCTGCCAGTATATACAAGGTCGGGGCGCTTGTAGAAAACGTCCTTATCCACAAGAAAATACTCCTGCTCTGCGCCGACTGTCGTTTTAACCGACGTAACGTCCTCGTTACCGAAGAGCTTAAGGATCTTAAGCGCTGCCTTGCCGAGAACCTCCATTGAACGGAGCAAGGGCGTCTTTTTATCAAGCGCCTCGCCGCCGTAGGAGCAGAATGCTGTGGGGATACAAAGGGTTCTGTCCTTGATAAAGGCATAGGATGAAGGGTCCCATGCCGTATATCCTCTTGCTTCAAAGGTTGCTCTGATTCCGCCTGAGGGGAAGGATGAAGCGTCGCTCTCTCCCTGTACAAGCTCCTTACCCTTGAACTCCATAATAGCTTTATTATTCTTGAAGGAGATAAAGCTGTCATGCTTTTCCGCAGTGATACCGGTCATAGGCTGGAACCAATGGGTAAAGTGTGTAGCTCCCTTTTCAATAGCCCATTTCATCATAGCCTCAGCCACGATATTTGCAGAGGTCAGATCAAGATGCTTACCGTTCTTGATAGTATTCTGTATAGAGTTGTACACGTCCTCGGGAAGTCGCTCCTTCATAACGTCGTCGTTAAAGACCATTGTACCGAAAAGCTCAGATATCGTACTCATTGTATCTCCTTAAGCATTTAAAAATTACGTAATAATATATTAATGTTTATAACAAGAAAATTATACCTTATTTTTATTTCTTTGTAAATAGCTTTTTGTTATTTTTCAAAACTTTGGGCAAAAGCAACTAAGGGTCTGCGGTTTTTTTACAAAAATTTTATTCTTTTGCTTTAAAATACTTATTGCTTTAGACAAAATTTTATGTTAAAATATATTTTTAGAGAATAATTTCGAAGCTGGAGGCTTAATATGGAAAAGAAAAAGTTTACTTTATCCCTTGTTATGATTTTCATAATAGGAGCTATGAATTCCTATACTTATTTTCTTCGCGGCGAGGTTTTTGCCTCCATGCACACCGGAAATATCATAAAGGCATGCTTTGATATGGCTTCAGGAAAATTCTCGACTCTGTATAAATATTTTATTCCGATAATTGCCTTTTGCGCCGGTATAATATCACATCATTTTATTATTAAATCCAAACACGGTGTTCTCATCTCATCCCTTGTCATCTATTCATGCTATGCAGCCGGTGTGCTCATCCCCTACGGCGCCCTTAACTTCCTCTCGATTGCTATTCTCTCCTACGGTGTAGGTATCCAGCTTCAGCTTGTAAGACGTGTAAACGGTGTGGACCTTGCCACGACCATGTGTACCGGTAACATGCGTTCCATGTGTGAAAGGATCGCAAAGCTTATGGAAACCAAAGACAGATCCCATCTTCTCGGTATACTTACATACCTTGCCATTATCACCGTATTTGCCATCGGAGTTCTCGTAAGCGCAGTTCTCATTTTAAATTTTGTTTAAGGAGTATTAATGCTAAACTTTTTTTTCTCCCCCGAAAATACAAATACCGCATGCGGTATGTTTACCGTACCACATATCGTAAGTCTTATCCTGTGTCTGATTTTAGTCGGCTTATGTGTCTTTTTTTCTAAAAATCTGACTGACTGTGGCATAAAGAAAATCATAAGGATTCTGTCTGTAGTCTTTACCGTTATGGAGATTATAAAGATAGTATATAAGATATGCTATGGCTACACCGAATTTCTTGACTACTATCTTCCCATTTCATTCTGCTCTTTATTTATACCGAGCCTTTGGCTTTGCGGATACGGAAAAGGGCTTGCATACCGTATAGGCTACGCCTTTATAAGATACGGATGCTCCGTCGGCGGGCTTGCCTTTTTAATAGTTCCCGCAACGTCACTTATGATGCACCCTATTTATCACTACCTGAGCATACATTCAATGCTTTTCCACTCCGCAATGCTGTATCTTGGCGTGATTTTTCTTATACGTAGAGAAAAATCATTTACAAAAAAGGATTTTTTAACCTATTCCGCCCTTATCCTTACAACCTGCTTTATCGCAATCACACTCAACCTTTTAACAGGCTCAAATCTTATGTTGCTTGCTTTTCCCGTTAATATTCCCGTTGAAATAGTGAATACTGCCGCAAAAAGCATACCCGCCCTGTACACGGCTTGCGCAATTATCGTGTACACCCTTATTCCCTTTGGAGTGTCTGTTGTTTCAGAAAAAATTGCAAATAAGATAAAAAAGGCTTCGAGCTGATGAAGTGAACCCCAAACAGTTCACTTCACCGATCCGAAGCTTTTTCTTTTTTCTTTATCTCATATCGGCAAGCTCTAAGATAAGCTTTTCTGTCTTTTCCCAACCGAGACATGGGTCGGTAATTGACTTTCCGTATACACATTCGCCTATTTTCTGGGCTCCGTCCTCAATATAGGATTCTATCATAAAGCCCTTAACCATTTTGCGGATATCGGAATTGATCTGCGCGCTGTGAAGGATCTCCTTCGCTATACGAGGCTGCTCCGCCCATTTCTTACCCGAATTTGCGTGGTTGGTATCTACAATCACACCGGGATTTACAAGATCGGTCTTAGCGTAAAGCTCGCAAAGATGCATAAGATCCTCATAATGATAGTTGGGAAGGGACTGACCGTGCTTGTTTACATAGCCACGGAGGATTGCATGTGTCATGGGATTGCCCTTGCTGTTTACCTCCCAGCCACGGTAAATAAAGGTATGCTTATGCTGACCGGCAGTAATAGAATTCATCATAACGGAAAGGTCGCCGCTTGTGGGATTCTTCATACCTACGGGAATATCAAGACCGCTTGCCGTAAGACGGTGGCTCTGATTCTCCACGGAGCGTGCTCCAACGGCTACATAAGAAAGAAGATCGGAAAGATATCTGTGGTTATCGGGATAAAGCATTTCGTCAGCGCAGGAAAATCCCGTTTCCTCAATCGCCTTCATATGAAGCTTACGGATAGCTATAAGACCCTTCAGCATATCGGGGCTTTCATTGGGGTCGGGCTGATGAAGCATTCCCTTATATCCGTCACCTGTTGTACGGGGCTTATTAGTATAGATTCTCGGAATTATAACTATCTTATCCTTAACCTGCTCCTGTACCTTACGGAGTCTTGAAATATAGTCAAGCACAGCATCCTCCCTGTCTGCCGAGCAAGGACCTATTACGAGGGCAAGCTTGTCGCTTTTACCTGTAAAGATAGCCTGAACCTCCTCATCGTTTTTTGCTTTTATTTCCGCCATTTCATCAGAAATGGGGTACATTTCCTTAACTTCCTTAGGTGTAGGAAGTTTTCTTTTAAATTCCATATTCATAGTATTTGCCTCTTTTATTTGTCAAAAAATTTTCTTCTTTCGGTGGATATACGCATCATTTCTCTCATTTTATCCGTATCCCCATCCCTTAATGAATTTTTAAGCTCTGTAAATTTATCGGAAAAAAGCTCCATTTGTGAAAGCAGCTTATCCTTGTTAAGCATAAAAAGCTCGCTCCACATTGCATCGTTGATTTTTGCGATTCTTGTAAGATCTCGGAAGGAGTCACCCGTATAGTCAACGAGATGCTTTGAATCCTTGCAGCACATGAGCGCAACCGCTATACAATGGGTAAGCTGCGAAAGGAAGCCTATCATCTCATCATGCTCCTCGGGACTTAAGCAGGTAACCGTTTTAAAGCCAAGCTCTCTGCCAAGCTCACGGCACATTTCGATTGCCTCGTATGTATTTTTATCCGTTGGAGTAATAATATAGTTGGCATTCATAAAGATACGCTTATCACTGTTTTCAACACCGTAAACCTCTTTACCTGCCATTGGGTGAGCACCGATGAACTCAACGCCATCCCTGAGCATACTCTGTATATCGTATACTACGCTGCGCTTAACTCCAGTTACGTCCATAAGAATTGCGCCGTCCTTTATACAGTCCTGATGCTCCTTTATCCAAGATTTAAAAACCTCGGGATACAGAGAAAAAACTATAATATCAAAGCGGGAAATATATTCCTTTGTTACCTCTGTTACTCCGTGAGCTATAAATCCTCTTTCAAGGGCGATATCAATGGATTCCTGACGTCTTGCAACCGCACCGACCTCGTAGCCCTTATCCGTAAGCGCCTCTGCGTAGCTGCCGCCTATAAGGCCCAAGCCCACAATTAATATTTTACTGTTTTTAGTAAGCCTTTTCATTTTTGTTCAACCTCTATACCAAGGGATGATACAGTATCAAAAAAGTCGGGATAGCTCTTAGCAACCGCCTCACAACCGTCTATTTCAGCACCGAAAAGGGATGAAATAACGGATAAAGCCATAACTATTCTGTGGTCATTATGTCCGTAAAGCGTCTCTTCGGGAGATTTTAACTCCGTTATGGGTTCTATTTTTACGGAATTTTCACTTATTTCAACCACGCCTCCAAGCTTTTTAAGCTCACATGCCATTGCCTCACATCTGTCGCTTTCCTTAATTCGCAGGCGGGCAGTACCCTTAACACAGGCTCCGTTCTTCACGGCAGCCAGCGCAAACACCACCGGCCCAAGATCGGGACATGATGAAATATCAACGGTAGGGCATCCGAGTGAAAGCTCCTTAAAAATCGAAACGTAAGCCTTATCCCCTTGAATACTGTCGGGATTCAATCCTAAAACAGACACGTCTCCGCCTAAAACGTTAAAGGCATCCAAAAATGCGCTGTTTGAATAGTCTCCCTCCACTACTGTATCACACGGTATATATTTTTGATTTCCTTTTATGTAAAAAACATTATTTTCTATTTCGTTTATTTCAATGCCGAATTTTTTTAAAGCATCTATTGTAATATCAACGTACGGTCTGCTTTCAAGCTTTTCCGTAACCCTTATTACGCTATCGCCCTTTAACAGGGGAAGCGCAAACATCAGTCCGCTTATAAACTGACTGCTGATATTACCCTTTACGTTAAATTCTCCATTTGTCAACTTACCCTCGAGGGCAAGGTATCGGTCGTCATATTCAAGTACAATGTTTTGCTCCTCGCAAATGCCTTCATACACGGAAAAGCCCCTTTCAAGAAGCCTCTTTGTTCCGTAAAGCTTCGCCTTGCCTCCCAGCGCCAATACGATGGGAATAAAAAACCTCATCGTACTTCCGCTTTCACGGCAATAAAGCTCCTTACCGTCTGCCGAAAGCTCTGCTTTATTGAATTTAACGCTGTTCTCTTCCTTTGTAAATTCCGCACCAAGAGCGGAAATACAGTCGAGAGTAGCCCCCATATCCTCGCTGTCGGAAATGCCCTTGACCGAAGAGCCGTTTCCCGCAAGGGCAGCGCATATAAGGAGTCTGTGAGCATAGCTTTTTGACGGAGGGGCTTTTATTTCACCCCGAGCTATGCTCTTGCCTACTTTAATTTTCATTTTATTGCTCCGTTTAAATAATCAATAAGAAAGTCAACCGCCATTGTATAGCCTTTGAAGCCGTGACCGCTAAACGTTGCCACAGCAGCCTCTCTTATATAGCTGATTTTTCTGTAATCCTCTCTTGAATCAACGTCGGAAAGATGGACCTCCACCGTAGGAATCGAAACCGCCTTTACAGCATCGAGGATTGCAATGCTTGTATGGGTGTATGCTGCCGGATTGAATATAATTCCGTCAATTTTTTCGAAATATGCCTTTTGAATAGCGTCCACAAGAGCGCCCTCACAGTTGGACTGATAAAATTCGATTTCCACACCTCTTGTTACGGCGTAATCCGTAACCGTCTGCATAAGGTCATTATATGTGCTTTTACCGTAAATGCCCGGTTCTCTTATACCGAGAAAATTAATATTCGGTCCGTTTAAAACAAGAAATTTCATTTATAGAACTCCTCTCTTATTAAGCTTCCTACCTGTTCAACTGTGCCGTTTGCTTCTATTTCACAATCAGCGCTTAATTTGTATATCTCATATCTTTCTTCAAATCTGCGCTTGATTGCAGCTCTGTCGGATGCCAATGGGCGCGATGATGTGGGTGTGAGCAGATCAATGGAACGGTTAAGAAAATAGATTCTTCCGTTTTGCTTCAAATTGACTACGTTTTCATGTCGGAGTATACAGCCTCCGCCTGTGGAGATTATTTTTCCGTTTGATTTTGACACATCCGAAATTACGTCGCACTCCACCTGCCTGAAGCTGTCCTCTCCGTATTTCGCAAAATAGGACGGAATATCCATACCTATTTTCTTTATTATCTCCTCATCCGTGTCGATAAATTCTCTTTCCATCACCTTTGAAAGATATTTTCCAACCGTAGTTTTACCCGAGCTTGGCATACCGATAAGGACGATATTTTCCTTTTTCTTTAAAATTTCCTTAAACACCTTATCGCAAAGATCACTACCGTATTTTTGTCCCGTAAAGATTTCCGATGCGTAGACCGCCTGTGAAACCAGCATATAAAGTCCGCTTTCAGAGGGGATACCAAGCTCTGCCGCCTCTAACGTCAGATTCGTACGAATAGGGTTATATACTACGTCAATGAGTCCCTTAAGATTCGGGAAATCCTTTACGTTTATAATTTTGCCCTCGTTTTTGGGATACATACCGACAGGCGTGGTATTAAGAATAAATTCCGCATCGGAATGGTAAAGCATAAGCTCCTCATACGTTACATCCGCTCCGTCCTTTGATCTTCCTACCCGTACAATTTCCTTAGCTCCCATATCGGAAAGGACAAAATAACCCGTCTTTGCCGTTCCGCCGTTACCGAGGATAACAGCCTTTTTACCTCTTAGGTCAATTTTATTTCTCTCAATAAGAGATTTCAAGCCCATATAATCGGTGTTGTAGCCATACAGCCTTCCGTCCTTATTTACCACCGTATTAACAGCGCCTATTGCCATCGCCCTGTCGGATACACTGTAAAGATAGGGAATCACCTTTTCCTTATAAGGAATAGTCACGTTTATACCGCTGAACTCTGCAGCCTTAAGCAGGGATTCGACCTTATCCGGCTCAACCTCGCAAACGTCGTATCCGTATCCCCCGATCCTCTCGTGTATTTCCTTGGAGAAGCTGTGCTTAAGATGCTCTCCTATAACTCCGTATTTCATAATTTTCCGCCCTTTGCAAACACGTTGGTCCCGTACCTTTGAGCAAGCATATCCGCAATGCAAATAGCGCTTACGCTATTTACCACAACTGCGGCACGGCGCACTATTGCAGGGTCGTGTCTGCCGTTTATTTTAAGCACCGTATCTCTTTTTTCAGTAAGATTTACGGTTTTCTGCTCCTTTAAAATCGAAGGTGTGGGCTTTACTGCGCAGTTAAATACAATGGGCATTCCGTTTGTAATACCGCCGTTTATACCGCCGTTATTGTTTGTTTTTGTTATTACCCTGCCGTCCTCATAAAGGAACTCGTCGTTTGCCTGACTTCCCGTCATTTCAGACATGGAAAATCCGCTTCCGAACTCCACTCCCTTAACTCCGCCTATGCTGAATAAGGCGTGGGAAAGCACGCCCTCAACAGTATCGAACCAAGGCTCGCCAACTCCTGCGGGAACACCGTAAATTGCGGTCTGCAAAATTCCGCCTACGCTGTCGCAATCCTTCTTTGCCTGAAGGATCCTTTCCGTCATTTCGCTCTCAACGTCGGATAAAACGGGGAACGCTTTGCCTTCGAGACAGCAAATATCATCAAGGTAATTTTCAAAGGGACGATCGCAAACTCCTGCGCACTTAAGGATATGGGTGCCGATCTTAACTCCAACGCCCTCAAGCGCCATCATGCAAATCGCTCCCGCCACGACTAATGCAGCCGTGATTCTGCCGGAAAAGTGTCCGCCTCCTCGATAATCCTCATACCCTCCGTATTTTACCCTTGCCGTATAGTCTGCGTGGGATGGGCGAGGAGTATCCTTTATACTTGAATAATCACTGCTTTTTACATCCTTATTGGGTATGATTACAGCTATGGGAGTGCCGGTAGTATATCCGTTAAAAACACCGCTTACTATACTGTATTCATCCTTTTCCTGTCTTGCGGTATCAGTTCCCGACGAGGGACGGCGCCGTCCCAGCTGACTGTCTATGAAGCTGTAATCTATTTTGATTCCGGGAGACATACCGTCTATAACGGCGCCGATAGCTTCTCCGTGGCTTTCGCCAAACAGCGTCACGGAAATTGATGCGCCAAAGGTATTTTTCATTCCCTTATTCCTCCGTTCAAATAGTCTTTTATATCTTCTGTTCTGATTTTTCTCATTTCATAGGCTCCGATTTCTTTACAGTATATTACCGTAATTTCATCACCCGATGCCTTCTTATCATGGTTAACGTAAGAAACAAGGGTGTCGGGGTCCATATCAACCTCAGTCGGAAGTCCGTATTTTTTAAGAGCGCATACGATTTTTTCACGCGCCTCTCCTTCGGACATGGGTATCATACCGAGTCCCACGCATTCTCCGTGAAGAAGCTTCGTTTCGCTTTCGATAGCATGTCCTACGGTATGACCGAAATTAAGCACCTTGCGAAGATCCTTTTCCTTTACGTCCTTTTCAACCACGTCCCGCTTAATTTTCAATGATTTTTCTATGATTACGTCTGCATCACGTAAAAAATCGTCAGTATTCAAAATAAGCTCAAAAAGCTCGCTGTCAAAGGTTGCCGCCATTTTAATGCTCTCGGCTATGCCTGCGCTCAGCTGACGCTTGTCAAGGGTTTTTAAAACCTCAGGATCTATAACAACGCATTTGGGCTGATAAAAAGCGCCCACAATATTTTTTATACCGCAGAAATCAATGGCTGTTTTGCCGCCAACGGATGAGTCAACCTGAGAAAGATACGTAGTGGGAATATTATAAAAATCAATACCCCTCATATAGGTCGACGCAACAAAGCCCGCTATATCACCGCACACTCCCCCGCCAAGGGCTATTATACAGTCGGTACGGGTAAATCCCTTTTTTACAAGGATGGAAAGCAGAGTTTTGTAATTATCAAAGCTCTTGCTTTTTTCTCCCTCCTCTATGCTTACCGAATAGCCGTTTTCACATTGGGAAAGCACGGTACGAAGATACTCCGACGGTACTCCCGTATCTGTCACAACAAGCACACGCCTGTTCAAATTAAAATATTTATTTAAGTTATTTAAAGCGCCTCTGAGAAGAACTATATTATAGCTTTCATCCCTAAGGCTAACGGGTATAATCATACACGCCTCCGATTATTTTGAATAGAATATACCTGCAAGCTTAAGCTTATCGCAGGTAGCTGAAAGCTCTCTCAGCATATCCTTGCCATCCTGTGAATTGATGTTTCCCTCTGCCTCTATAAAGAAATAATAGCTCCACATAAGCTCCTTCATAGGCCTTGAACGAAGATTTCTCATATTGAAATTATGCGCTCCGATAATATCAAGGGTCTTGGCAAGAGCACCCGCCTCGTTTCTTACGGTAAACACAAGAATAAAGCTCTCATTCATTTTACCGCTTGATTTTTTCAGCTCGTGCTGGGCTCTTGAAAATGCGGCAAATCTCGTTGTATTTGTTCTGCTCGTATGTATTTTGCTTGCAAGGGTCTTAAGTCCGTATATTGCGGCTGTTTCCTCCGAAGCCACGGCTGCTACCGTAGGGTCGTTAAGCTCCTTAACGTATTTTGCCGCCATTGCGGTATTGGGATACGCAATCTGCTCATATCCCCTTGCCTTGATATATTCGGCGCACTGCATAAGAGCCTGCTCATGGCTGACAACCCTTTGAACCGTATCAAGGCTCGCTCCGTCGCAGGCTATCAGATTATGCTCGATTCCTACGTCTATTACCTGATTAACGTATAAGCTTCCCGAAAACAAAAGGTCCATAACGGTGCCAACGTCCCCTGCAAAGCTGTTTTCAATAGGCAGTACCGCTGTATCCACCTCGCCCTTTTCCACTGCCCGATACGCATCCTCAAAATTGGAGTAAGCAATAAGGTCGGCGTAAGGGTACATTCTTTTGGCAGCAATATACGCAAATGCTCCGGGAACTCCGCTGTATGCCACAGTCATTCCGTTATTCAAGCGAGCCTGATAGTCACGGGAAACGGACATAGTTTCCTTTAAAAAGCGCACGTAATATTCCTTTATAACGGAATCCTTTATATACTCCGAATTTTTTGAAATAAGCTCCTGCTCTCTTGAGGTGTCAAGCACGGACAATCCGTGAGCCTTCTTATACTTGGCAATCTGCTCCGAGGCCTTCATACGTTCTTCAAAAAGCTCAGCTATTTTTTTATCCGTTTCACTAATGATTTTTCTTGCATTTTCAAGCTCGTTCATATGAGATCTCCTTACGCACGCGTGTGAATAATATAGTAATAATTATAAACCCCGACGAAAGCATTGTCAATAGACACAAGAAAAAAACATCCATAATATTTACGATTTTCATTTGTAAAATGAATATTTGTGATATTTATTCAAAAAGTATGCAAAAAAGCAGACCGTGAAACCGGTCTGCTTTCATTCGATTTTATTCCTTATCGTCAGATTCTCCATCCAAGGAAATATCTTCGGATTTAGGCTCGGTATTTTCAGCCCTTTCCTCCGCTTCCTCTTCGGGAGTGTCTGTCATCTCGGGTTCTTCATTATTTTCGGCAACGGGGAGCTGAGGCTCATCGTCATCATCTCCGTCATAGATACCAAGCGCTCTTTCAAGCTCTCTTCTCTGTTGCTCTGCAAGGCGCTTCTGCTCTGCCAGCTGCTCCTCACGGCGGCGGTTCTCTTCCTCGCTCTTACGCTTCTTTTCCTCAACGAGAGCACGAAGGTCATCCATTGTGGTATCGGGCTTCATCGCCAGATCAAACTGCTCGTCATCCATAATTTCAAATTCGAGAAGGAAGTCTGTTATGAAATCAAGCTTATGTCTGTATTCCTTAAGGGTACCGACAGCAATATTGTAAGCGCCGTCGATAATCTTCTTGATCTCCGCATCGATCTTAGCTGCGGTGGCTTCGGAATAATTAGGTGTACTGCTGAAATCTCTGCCGAGGAATACGCCCTCGTCAGCGTGATTCGAAGCAAAACGGATAGCGCCGAGCTCATCGCTCATACCGTAGATAGTAACCATCTTACGGGCTGTTTCCGTAGCTCTCTGAATATCGTTTGAAGCTCCGCCTGTGTAGTCGCCGAACACAAGTCTTTCAGCCACACGTCCGCCAAGCATCATAGCGATTCTTTCAAGCATCTCGTTCTTTGATTCGCTGTACTTATCCTCCGTGGGCGGAGTAAGCGTATAACCGAGCGCACGTCCGCTGGGAACTATTGATATCTGTCGTACGGGGTCCTGAGTGGGAAGCACATGAGCAAGAATTGCGTGTCCTGCCTCGTGAACCGCAGTATTTCTCTTTTCTCTTTCACTCATCTTGCGGGACTTTTTCTGAGTACCTACGGTAACTCTTATCATAGCGTCCTCTATTTCGGGCATACCTATAAGTGACTTACCGTTTCTTGCAGCCAAAATCGCCGCCTCATTAAGAAGGTTAGCAAGATCAGCTCCTGTAAAGCCTATCGTTGTCTGAGCTATCTTACGAAGATCAACGGTGTCTTCAAGGGGCTTATCCTTAGCGTGTACCTTAAGAATATCCTCACGGCCCTGAAGATCGGGATAACCGACTGTTATCTGTCTGTCAAATCTTCCGGGACGAAGAAGCGCTGAATCAAGAATGTCGGGACGGTTGGTAGCCGCAATTACAATAGTACCGCTGTGTCCGTCGAAGCCGTCCATTTCAACGAGAAGCTGGTTAAGAGTCTGCTCTCTTTCGTCATGGCCTCCGCCAAGACCTGCGCCTCTCTGTCTGCCCACAGCGTCAATTTCATCAATGAATATGATTGCTGCAGGAGTCTTTCTTGCCGTATCAAAAATATCTCTTACTCTTGAAGCACCCACACCAACGTAAAGCTCAACGAAGTCGGAGCCTGACATTGAGTAGAAAGGCACGTTAGCTTCGCCCGCTACTGCCTTGGCAAGCAAGGTCTTACCCGTACCGGGCGGGCCCATAAGCAACACGCCGTGGGGGATTTTAGCGCCGAGCTTAGTAAATTTGGATGGGTTGCGAAGATATTCCACTACCTCCTTAAGCTCCTCCTTCTCCTCATCTGCGCCTGCAACGTCGGAGAAAAGAACACGCTTTGAATCGGGGGAGAGATTTCTCTGCTTCGTCTTACCGAAGCTGCCTTTTTTCGTAGCGCCGGGGGCTGAGGACTGACGCATAAGGAATATGAAGAATATTACAGCGCCGCCAAGCAGGAGAATTGTGGGAAGATATGAAATAAACCATGATCTTTCCTTAACCGGAGGAAAATCATATTTCTCAAGATTGGAAAGAAGCTTTGTATCCTCTATTCCGTCACCGTCCGTATCCACCATATCGTCCTTAAGTCTCATAAAATCGTTATAAAAAATGTTTATATCCCGAAGAACGTATGTGATTTCCTTTTCCGTTCCGTCATCCTGCATAACCGTAACCGTTATTACGTTATTGTTAACAACGAAGCTCTTTACGTTGTTATTCTCAAAATGACCAATGATATCGCTGTAAACAGGCTCTTCCTCTGTCTTGTTTCCCATAAAGAGCGCCGCTACCGCAATTACTATTACCGCAAGCATGCACGCATAAAAGATAATAGTATATAAGTTGCTTTTCTTTTTCATCTATACCTCCGTTTTTGCTATAAAATGTAGCAAAAATTTATATACGCCTTTATTTTTCGTACACGTCAGGCTTAAGAATGCCGACAAAGGGCAAGGTGCGGTAAAGCTCCGCATAGTCAAGGCCGTAGCCTACTACGAAATAATCGGGAACCTCCGCTCCGCAGTAATCGGGTACGAAGTCAACCTGTCTTCTTGATGGCTTGTCAAGAAGCGTGCAGGTCTTTACGCTTCTTGCCCCGTTAAGCTTAAGATATTCAATAAGATATGAAAGTGTTCTTCCGCTGTCAATAATATCCTCGATTACGAGAATATCTAGCTGTGAAAGGTCTGATCTGTGGAGATCGAGGATTATGTTTATTTTACCTGTTGTGGTCGTTCCGTTCTGATAGGATGACACCTTCATAAAATCTATCTCAACGGGTCTTTTGATCTTCTTCATAAGATCGGAGAGGAATACCACACTACCCTTAAGAATACCGAGAAGAAGTAATCTCTTATTTCTGTCAGCGTAATCTCTGTCTATTTTTTCTGCCAGCTCCGTAGTGATCTTGTCAATTTGTTCTTCATTCAAAAGTATTTCCTTAATATCGTTTAACATTTCAACATCCTCCATTGTCTTTTATACAGATTTTATAAAAATTGATTTCCGATTTTTCTCCGTCGCCACGGTATTTGCATCCGTCTCTTACGCACAAATCACCCAGCGCCACAATTCCGTTCTCATCGCAGATCAAAGGAATTCTGCTTCTGAGGTGGGAAGGAATATGTCTGTCACAAAGAATTCTCTTTATTTTTTTAGTCATTCCGTTTACCGTAATTACGTCGCCGTCACGCTTTGAACGAATATAGATATCACCCTTGATTCCGCTTTTTAAAAGCTTTACGGAATAGATTTTTTCATATCCCGAAAGCGGTTCGTCACTTACCGTGACTCCAAGCTCCTTGATTTCGGTCCTGCCCTTAAGGAGCACCGAAAATTCCATGCCCGAAAGCAACGCCGAGCTTACGAAATGAACGTAACCCCGCTCTTTTTTAAAAGCAATACCGTTTGAAAGCGTTACGTAGCTGCCGCATTCGGATTTGAAAAGCAAGCCGTCGCAGGCATCAATCGCCTTACAGTCAAGGCTCTGCCCCGCAAGCTGCTTATAAACCCTTACCCTGACTGCACGGGGAAGCGCCTTAAGCCCATCTGTATCAGCCTTTCCGTCCTGACATTCTACGATAAATTCCTTAACCCTACTTAAAATAAACGTTTCATCCTCAAAAAGTCCGTCGCACATTCTGGATACTGCGGAGACCAGCTCGGGATTTATTTTTTTCATAGCGGGAATCACCGTATGTCTTATATGATTTCTCGTATAATCCGTATCCTCGTTTGTGGAATCGGTAACGTACTCTATATTATTCTCCGCACAGAGAGAAAATATCTCGTCCTTGCTTAAATAAATAAGAGGGCGAAGAACGCGTCCGTTCTTGGGCTTGATGCCGCAAAGACCGTTAAGTCCTGTGCCTCTTGAAATATTAAAGATAACGCTTTCACAATTGTCGTCTCCGTTATGAGCCGTAAGGATGGCATCGAAGCTGCGTTTTTCAAGCTCCTCGTAAAACACTCTGTATCGCTCGTCCCTTGCGGTTTCCTCAACTCCCTTGCCTCTTTCCCTTGACAAGGCGGGGATGTCGATTTTATGTGTAACAAGCTCCACACCGTATTTTTTACAAATCCTCTCGCAAAAAAGCTGATCCCTTTCTGCCTCCTCACCTCGAATCATATGATTGACGTGAACACAAACGACCTCTTTTGATCTCTTTTTGAAATAATGGAGAAGAAGGGATGAGTCCGCTCCTCCTGAAAATCCGATAATCACCCTGCCGTACGCTTCACCCATGCCGTGAGTATCAATGGCGTATTTTATTTTTCTGTCCATATTTACCCCCAGCTACAATGCGGTACGCAGTATACCGTCCTATTATTATCGTCTTTTATAATACTATAAAAAAATAAAAAAAGCAATATAAAATATAAAAAAATATAGGTAAGTCCGGAGTTTTCCGAATTTTAACATAATAATTCTTCAATTATTTCACATTTAAAACACATTATACCGAAATAAAGGCTTAAACGGGATATTTTGGTTTGTTATCCAAAATCCGAAGGTTGAATGCTCTGCCCGAGTAATGTATAATTATCCTATGAGAAAAAATAATTTTACAAGTCAAATGGGATTCCATCTTATAAAGGTGCTTTACATAATATCTATTATCGGAGCCTTATCCCTGCTTCAGCTCGCTTTACTCCGTTATGAAGCGGGATACGGATTCGTAAACGAGGAATTTTTGCGTCCGATATGCGACGATTTTCTTATTTATAATTTCCTTTTAACCTGCTTAAGCCTTGCATTCATTGAGAGAATTTAATTTTGTGCAAAATGATGAAGTCATATTCATTGATTTTATGAATATTCACCCTTTTTGTGAATAAATTCTTGTCAAGTCTTTTTTTGGAAAAAATTAAGATTTTACATCCATCATTTTAGGCAAATGCTAAATAATCAACGGATTTTTTCCACTTTTCCACGGGGTCGATTGTTGAAAAGTGGATTTCTCTTGCCGAAAATCAAGAGTTTTTCACATTTTCCACTAAGTTTTCCACTAGTGTGAGTTGCTTTTAATCACTTTTGAACTCGACCTTTCATAATAGACAACCACCTAACATAATTGTATAATTTGCACAGTATTTATTAGTTTTCTAATCAAAATTATTATTTTTTAAACTTTTTAAAATTCTACTTTTTGCCCAAAATTGCATATTGACAACAGTCTAAAATGAATATTCTTTTTTTATGAATTTTTTCATTTAAAATCAATAAAAAGCCGCAGAGATTTGCCGTTCGGCACTTCTCTGCGAACATTTTTATTTCTTCATAGCTTTTTTCTTGTTTATAAATCTTTCAATAAGTTTAACAAGCTCCACTATAGGGATTATACTGAATGCGATTCCTATTGCGATAAAATATTCCTTGGCAGAAACTGGAGTAAACTCAAACATTTTCGCCATAAAGGGAATGTAAATTACGGCTGCGGTAAGCAACGTTGCAAGGGCAGCCGAGCCCCAAAGAACTGCATTTTGCTTTTTTATTTTAAATATGGAGCCGTGTCTGCTTCTCATATTGAAGGAATGGAATACCTCCGCCATTGATAGAGTAAGGAACGCCATTGTCATTCCCTCTCCGCTTGTTACAAGCTCCCATACGCCGGATTCGATGTAGTGCCCTACCAAATATGCGAGCACCGTGAGTAACGATACGAGCACGCCTTGATATATGGTGCCGGATATAAGTCCGCCCGCAAAAATACTTTCCTTGGAATCTCTTGGAGGCTTCTTCATAGAATCGCTTTCCGAATCCTCCATACCGAGAGCAAGGGCGGGTAAGCTGTCTGTAATAAGATTTATCCACAAAATGTGTGTAGGCTTCAGAATGGTAAAGCCAACCATTGTAGCGAAGAATATGCTTATTACCTCGCTGAGATTTGAAGCAAGAAGGAATTGAACGGACTTTCGGATATTCGAATAGATCCTTCTGCCCTCCTCCACAGCTCCGACTATTGTGGCAAAGTTATCGTCGGCAAGGATCATATCAGCCACGTTCTTGGTTACGTCCGTTCCGGTAATTCCCATACCGATGCCTATATCCGCAATTTTAATACTCGGAGCATCGTTTACACCGTCGCCCGTCATAGCGGTAATCTTCTCTGCCGTTTTCCATGCCTTAACTATTCTTACCTTATGCTCAGGCTGAACTCTTGCATAAACGGAGTATTTATGAATGTTAAGAAGAAGCTCCTCATCGGACATTTTACCAACCTCGGTTCCGGTTATAGCCTCCTGTCCCTCTCCGAGTATACCCAGCTGATTTGCAATGGCAATGGCAGTATCCTTATGGTCTCCCGTTATCATTACAACACGTACACCTGCCGTATGACATTGCTCGATTGCAGCCTTGACCTCCTCCCTTATAGGGTCGATCATACCTACAAGGCCGATATAGACAAGGTCACATTCCATGCTTTCCGCCTTTTCCTCGGGAATCTCAGCGTATTCCTTATAAGCGCCGCAAAGGACACGTAACGCTCTGTCTGCCATATTCTTGTTAAGGGAAAGAATTTCCGCTCTGTCGCTATCCGTAAGCTCCCTTACACCGTTTTCCGTATAGATTCTGTTGCATCTTTTAAGCACCTCATCGGGCGCTCCCTTTGTATACTGTACGTATCCGTTTTTATCGGCGCATACAGTTGACATCATTTTACGAAGGGAATCAAAGGGCGCTTCCGCCACTCTCGGACTGTCCTTCTTCATTATTCTCTTGTCAAGACCGAGCTTATATGCAAAGGCTACAAGAGCGTTTTCGGTAGGCTCTCCAATCACTTCATCCTTATCGTCAAGCTCGGAGTCCGAGCAAAGGGCAAGAGCTCTTGCAAGAAGTGCGTCATCCCTTGAATAGGATTCTACTACTGTCATTTTATTCTGCGTAAGAGTACCTGTTTTATCCGAGCAGATAACCTGCGTGCATCCTAAGGTCTCGACAGCGGTAAGCTTGCGTATGACCGCATTTCGCTTTGACATTTTTGTAACGCCCATAGAAAGAACAATGGTAACAACTGCGGCAAGACCCTCGGGAATCGCAGCTACCGCAAGGCTGATGGCAAGCATAAACGTGCCGATCACGGATGAAGCGGTAAATTCACCCGCTCTTATAATTCCTACCGCAAATATAAGAACGCATATGCCAAGAACCGCAAATGTAAGAATCTTACTTAACTGTGAAAGCTTTTGCTGTAACGGAGTGGCCTCATCCTGAGCCTGAGTAAGAGCGTCCGCTATCTTACCCATTTCGGTGTTCATACCGCATCCCGTTACGACTGCCTTACCTCTTCCGTAAACAACGGTAGAGCCCATATACAGCATATTTTTTCTGTCGCCCAGGGGCGTATCGTCAGCGCCCTTATCTATCGCTTCGCTCTGCTTGATTACAGGAACGCTCTCACCTGTAAGAGCCGCCTCCTCCACCTTAAGAGAAGCGCATTCTATAATTCTCGCATCAGCGGGAACCGCATCGCCCGCCTCAAGAACGATTATATCTCCGACAACTATATCCTCGCTCGGTATACTCATAAGAATACCGCCGCGGATGACCTTTGATTTTGCCGTGGTCATTTCCTTAAGGGCTTCTATCGCCTTTTCCGCCTTACTTTCCTGCAATACGCCGAGTACAGCGTTCAAAATAACGACAAAAAGAATTATGAATACGTCAGCCAAGGATTCGTTTTCATAAATTGCGGTAACCAGAGAAAGGGCTGCCGCAACTAAAAGCACAATGATCATGGGATCGCACAGTTGAGCAAGGAATCTTCTTATAAGGCTTACCTTTTTACCCTCGGCAAGCTTATTCTTTCCGTTTTCAAAAAGCCTTTTTGAAGCTTCGTCATTTGAGATTCCGTCGGGCGTTGATGAAAGAGCTGAAAGAACCTTGCTTGATTCTTCGTTATAATATTTCAAGTTTTTTCTCCTTATTTATCAAATTTGTCGGCAAGAGCCATATTAACTATATTCTTGATTTTTGGATGAATGATATTTCCAAGTGAATTAAGCATATGCTGGAAATATACTATGGCGATTCTTCTTTCGGGAGAAATGGATACCATAGCACCGGCAGCGCCGTCCCATCCGAATTCGCCTATTTGTGTGAAGTTTCCGCCCCAGCCCTCGTTTATCTTTGTGCGAACACCGAGACCGTAGCCGTATTCGGCATTTGTATCCCAGCTCTTAAAATCCTTAAGACGCTTTTCGTCAAGGAGATTTGTACGCATAAGGTTAACAGCGAGCTTAGAAAGTATTCTTTCACCGTTCTGACCTACACCACCGTTTACCAAGGCGTAGGCAAACTTGGAGTAATCGTCAAGAGTGGTTATTACACCTGCTCCGCCGCTATCGTATTCCGTTCCAACCACGTAATCGTTTTTAAGGTCGCGAACGTAAGTGTGACCGTCATCGGAATTATGAACGTAAAGCTGAGCCATACGGGGCTTGATATCATCATTTATATGATAGTATGAGTCCTTCATACCGAGCTTATCAAAAATATTTTTCTGAACGTATTCGGCAAAGCGGACTCCTGTCGCCGCTTCAACGACCGCCGCTAAAACGTCGTGGCAAAGGCTGTATCCCCAACGGTCTCTCGGCTGGTATTCAAGGGGGCCCTTTGCAATCGCCTTGGCGATTTCAACCGTAGGAGCCTTGCCATCCGTTGCTTTAACGGTTTCCTTGATCGCCTCGGTGTTAAGATCGTAATTAAGTCCGGCGGACATGGTGAAAAGGTCCTGAATGCACATATGACGCTCAAGCTTAACAAGCTCAAGATTCCAGTTTTCGTCATACTTCTTTACCGTGCAATCCTTAAATTCGGGAATGTACCACCAAACGGGATAGGTGAGATTAAAATACCCCTCCTCGTATGCGTGAAGAGCCGCAGCGCAGGTAATGAGCTTTGATGCGGAATAAATAAAATACATAGTATTATCGGTTATCGGCTTTTTGTTTTCCTTATCGGCATAGCCGCCCATACGACGGTATACCTCTTTGCCCTCAAAGAAAACCTTACAGTCATATCCGGGGACCTCTTCCTTTACGAGAATGGAATCAAGATATTTGTCAAGGTCTGAAAAATTGTAATTCATAGCTTTTCTCCTTTATATAGTTTACGTGTTGTAATTATAATATCACAGGCGTTCGCCATTTTCAATATTTTCCTGATTTTTTCATTTCTATTTCACTATATTTTAAGTTAAATGTAAAAAAGCGACACGGTGTGTCGCTTTTTTCTAAAATTCAAGATTGCTGAAGTCGGCTGTATCACCGCGCTCAAATTTTTCAAGCTCCTTAATGTAGGCGTCGATCTTATCGGACATATCCTCGTCCTCACCCTCATCGTAGGATTCAAAGCCCTTTGGCTTGTCATCCTCCTTTACAGCTTCATTTGAGGTATCGGAATAGATAAGCTCCGTGTCGGCATCGATTTCATCCGCTTCCTCCGTTTTCTCGGACACCACATCTTCTGCGCTCACTTCAATCTCTGCCGTTTCTTCCGAAATATTATCTGAATTTTCTTCAAATTCATCCACTTCATCGGGAATTTCAACCTCTGACGTATCCGATGATTCGCTTTCATCCTCATCATCGTATGGCTCGGGAATCTCCTCGCCATCATCTACGTTATCGTATTCCTCACTAATTTCCTGTATGCTTTCAAGTGTTTCAAAGGCAAGAGCTCCTCTTGCGGAATCCACTTCAAGAGTTCCGTCAAGATCCTCGGTGGCAAAGGGATCGAAGCTCCACGGTGCAGTTTCCTCCTCGGTATCCTCCTGTAATATCTCTTTTGATGATTTTTCTTCATCTCCAAAGGTGCTTGCAAGGTCCTCGATTGCTGTCACGGGTGCGGGAGCCTCTGTTTTCTCCTCTTTTGCATCCGTATAATCGGCGGACGTAAAATTCTCTACGAAAGTTATATCCTCTTCAGCCGTAAAGTCAAAGTCCTCTATCACAATAAGCTCCTCATCCTCGGGCTTTATCACCTTATCTTCCGATGGCTTTTCCTCGAAGGATTTTTCGGCTGCGCTGTCGGATTCAAGACTTATAGCTGTCGTTTCTAAATCAGCAGCCTTCACCTCCGGTAAATCTTTTTTATCAGTATCACCTGCGTTGGATTCTTTCTTTTTTGTATCCGCTTTGTCTTGATTTTCCTGTAACGGTGATGCTTTTTCTATACTTATCTTGGATTTTTGACGTTCCTTAAGAGCCTGTAAGTATGCGAGTCCCGCCTCTCTTGCGGGAAGGGGATCATATATTTTTTCTTCCGTTGCCTTAACCGTTACCTTTTCAGGTGCATTAACGGCTGTATCCTCCGACGTCTTAGCCTGAACAGGCTCGGCAGAAGAAACGCTTTTTGCTTCATTTTCAGTATTGTCGGATACTATTTTTGAATTTTCAACCTTAAAGCTTTTTTCACTGAGACGTATTTTCATATCTCTTTCCTCACCCGCAAACACCTTGCGAAGAGAAATACGTCCAAGCTCTGCACGGTCGTTTCTCGAAAGGGGGATTATTCTGTATATTTCGGGTATGACTGCTCCGTCAAATTTGAATTTCTTCGGATTAACGTCATCAAACATACCGAAATGGACAGGAACAGTATGAAGAGCATCTATTTCCTTAGCGAATCTCAGAGCGTCATCCATATTCATACCGCCATCCTCACCGTTGATGGGCAAGAAAAGAGTATCAATATCCCTCGGAATATATTTAAAAATTCTCTTGTTGTAAAGAGTATCGGATGTTACGTAGTATTTTTTATTTTCCGCAGTATCGGTAATAATAATACCTATCGCCGTCTTATCATCGGTCTTTGCGGGTACAGCCTCGAACACAAGATTGTCGTGTGTCCATTGAGATCCGTTTTCCATAAGGACGTTATTATACCGTCCTATGACCCCCGATGAGGAAATAATATTAAAAGCGCTCTCACAGCACAAAAGCGTAGTCTGATATTTGTTTCTCTCGATATAATTTCGAAGCGTTGCCATATCGGTGTGGTCCATATGGGAGTTTGTAAGCACGATAACGTCAGGCTCAACCTCAAGGAACCTTTTATTAATACTCCAACCGCGCTCCATTCTTATATCAAGCTCTTTAAGACTGTCGCTTAAGTACGGGTCCACAAGAACCTTATTTTTTCCGGATACGAATAAAAATCCGTTTTGTCCTAACCAAATTACCTTCACAAAGATTCCTCCGTTTGAAATAAAGTTTGAAGGTCCGCCTATGCTTTCTGCGGATTTCTCTTTTTATAATAACATTTTTTTTGCCACTATACAATATTTTTCTGCAATTTTGCAAGTAAATTTATTTTAATATTGAAAATTTTTTACTTTTATATTAAAATAATCTATATGAGGTGATAAAAAATGACCGTTTATGATTTAAAAACCATGCAATTATGCGACATAAAGGAAAATACCGTACTTGCCTTAGGCACATTTGACGGATGCCACGAGGGACACAGAGCAATTTTCGGCTCTGCTATGCGTCTTGCCGTTAAAATGAAGGCAAAATGCGGAATTTATACCTTTTCAACAATACCGAATACAGCCACAGGGTCGAAGAAATCCATCTATACTCTGGAAGAAAAAATCAAATTTATGAGAAGAACAGGCGCTGACTACCTTATAATCGATAATTTTTCCGAAATACGTGATCTTGATGGTGATGAGTTCGTTAAAAACGTGCTTAAATCCCGTTTGCGCTGCGTTGGCGTTGCCTGCGGATACAATTACCGATTCGGAAAGGGTGCGAAGCTCGGAGCTGAGGATATAGCGCATTTATTTGAAAAAGACGGGGGACGTGTTGAAATTTGCCCACCGATACAGTATAACAACACGCCTATCAGCTCCACACTCATAAGACAGCATATAGAAAACGGCGAATGTGAAAGTATCCTTCCCTACTGCGACCCGTACACAGTATATGCCGAGGTGCTAACAGGCAAAAGGCTTGGCAGAAAAATGGGTACACCTACCATAAACCAGCTTATTCCCAAATGTAAGGTAAAGCCGAAAAAGGGCGTATATATTACCGAATGTGAAATTGGAGAGGACGTATATCCCTCCGTTACCAACGTAGGTACCCGCCCCACGACGGACGGTGACGGGGCTGCCGAAAATATGGAAACTCATATTATCGGATTTAACGGTGACCTGTACTCCTCCTATATTAAGGTAAATTTCTATAAATTTCTTCGTGAGGAAAGGAAATTCGATTCTATTGAAGATCTGATCGCAAGAATATCCCTCGACTGTGAGGAAGCTAAAAACTATTTTCTTAAATAAAACAAAAAGCCCTTGAGTCTTTTTTATCACAGACTTAAGGGTTTTGTATATTTTTTATAAATAATACTTGAATAATTACATTATTTATGGTAAAATGTACATAATGTGATTTATTTTAAGGAGAATAAATATGAAAAAAGCACTTTCATTAATTCTTTGCATCTGTATGCTCGTGCCTTTGTTTACATTTTTTGCATACGCTGAAACCGGCAATGAAGCGCCGATCGACACTTCAACCCACAGAAATATAGCTCTTGAGGCTATCCCCAGTGTTTTTTCTCATTACAATCTCGACAGTAAAACCGCTTACTTGAATGATGGTATTATCAAGGGGCAGATAAACAGCTATATGCAGTGGCGTCCCCAGACTGTTCCGAGAGATCCTTCAGTTGCCGGAACAGATCCGTGGATCAAATATAAATTCAAGGAATA
>JAFVYY010000124.1 GCA_017508405.1 Clostridia bacterium | reverse complement strand
CTCTTACATCTTCTTCGCAGCCTATGACAGAAATTGAAGGATACACCGTCAAGAACAATACATCCGTCAAGGGCAAATTTTGGATATTTGTCGGTATCCAGGTAGATATGCATAAATGCTTTGCCAAACGGATGCCCCCTTCCATATCTCGCTGTTTCAAAATGATGAGTATCGATATGTATGGAGGTAATATCCTCAAGGGCTATATTTGTTTCGTCGATTATGAGATAATCATCGTTAAGCTCTGCGTATACGTCATCCGTGCCATTAGTCAGGAATATCACAAAATAAACAATTGCCAAAATTGAAACGAATATTGTTTCTGTAGTTAGTACATCCAATATATCCCTGTACGTCAGTCTGTCCAAAGCAAACGCAATTGGAAATGCCAAGCAATTAAAATACACGTACAAATTCAGTACAGATGCAAAGAACAGCTGATGACCTGTCGGCTTTTTGAATGTTAAAGCATTGATATTCATTTTTTAATGTAAAGTATGGAGTTGCGCTCCAGGCGGATATTGAGCTTGCCGTCCTTGATTTGAGAGTAGGCGTAGGGCGCGTCTGTCGTATCCTTATCGGTTACGAGGATCCTTGCGCCGTCGAGGTTAAATCCTTTTATATCAAGGTCTATGAATTTTGCGCCCTTATTGTCGTTTTCAGAGTAGTAGGTAAGCATTATTGCTGCCTTGTCACCGTCCTTGGCGCAGGCAACATAGACATCCTCGTCATCTGTTTCAGCCTTGTACTGATTTTTAAGCTCGTAAAGGTCGGCAAAGTGGTAAAAGGCGTAATAGCCCTTCAAGGGACGGTATGTATACATATCGAAAAGACCGTTGAAGGCAGTGGGACGGGCATCGTAATACATAAGCATATCAATACCGGGGTTGTTCTGACATTCAAGCATGCAAGCTGCGTTAAAGGCCGCTCCCTTCATAGATATTATTTGCTCAATGGAGTATACGAATTCATCAAGCCAACCGCGCACATAGTTCCATTCGTTAAGTATCGTTTCCGTATCATCGTAGCCTATTTCATCAAGTATTTTTCTTACTCTCGTACACTTGGCTGACATATCCTTTGGCTCTGTCCAATACCAATGGTAGGAGAAAAAGTCAAGTGGAGTGTTTCTTTTCTTCATTTCCGTAAGCAGACGGCGCATAAATTCCTCGTCGCCTACGCTGGCGGGACCACCTATTTTAATGCTTGGAAATCTATTTTTTAAATGCTTAACCGTGATTTCGAAAAGGTCGAAGAATTCCTCCTCTGTGCCCTGCCAACACGGAGAAGAGCCGTTTTCCACGAGATCGGGCTCGTTCCATATTTCCCAATATTTTATACCGTAGTGGAAGCCGTCTGCCCATCCTTCGTTATAGTGCGCTATAATATGCTCGCAGATTTCCGCCCATTTCTGAAAATCCGGAGGAACTACGGTACCGTACTTCTTAACGCCGTGCTCAATCTTTGAGCCGAGACGGTAAAAGGTCTCAGTTCCGCAATCAAGTGTACGCTTTATGTAAAGGTCGGTGAATGCAAAATCGTAGCTTGCGGGATCGTTTACGTCAGCGTCAAAATTGGGGAAAATTGCGTGAACGTCAACGGTATGCTCTCCGCCGTAGCCTGCAAAAAAGGCAGCGTCGTGATTTCTTGCATAGGGAAATCTTGCGGCGCGGTAGGTATGGTCATTACCTCGTCTTTGTACATTTCCCGCAACGCAGGGTCCGTTGTTTACTGCGTGCATTATCTTCATATCACCGATTCTTGTGTTGAAGTCAAGCTTTACTTTACTCATTATTCACCTCAAAGGTATTTTTTTACAAGGGGCTCAATGCGTTCCTTATCCTCGTCGCAAAGGGAGAACCAGTATTTTTCAATATATTTCTTAAATGCCGCCTTATTTATGGGCTTCGGCTTGTTTGAAACTCTGCGCTCAAAGTTACCGCCTACAATATTCAATACGGCTTCCTCGGGAAGGTTAAGACCTGTTAAATACTCATCGTTAAACGCCATCATTTTTTCATCGGTCGAAAGGAAGCGGAGAAGAGTATGACAGCACCAGCTGTGGAATCTTGTAGCCCAGGGGAATGTACCGTCGGTACCTAATACGATTCTGTCGGAGTATTTGGTAAAGAACTCACGGTAGAATTCGTGGTTGCTTTCAAAGGCGTGGTACATTTCAGTTCCGGGGGTAATATCTATACACAGGTTGGGGTATTTTTTGAAAAGGTCTTCAAGATATTCGGGATTTTTCGCATTGAAGAAGAAGTGAGCAAGGGTTACCTTTATGTTGGGATGTCGCTCAAAAACGATTTCTGCTTGACGCTGAATTTCTTCGTAAGGGGCGTAGCCGAGGTCACCGTAGAACCAACCCTCCTCAAAGGCGTTTTTGGGGGCTCTTTCCCTATCCCAGAACTCGTCGGGGTCATTTATATGGTACACAAGGTGGGTGCCGTCCTTTTCGATTTCCGTATAAAGGCGGTCAAGTGAAGGAACGTTAATATCACTTCCGAGGGTCAAATGGTATGAGGGCTTACCCTCAAGCATCTTTATACCGTCGCAGCCGATTTCCATAAGCTCTCTGTACTGTGTTACAGTATCAAATCCCGCAGGGGGAGTGTCTGTAATCGGCTTATCAAGATGAACTATTCCGCCGTGAACGTAGGTATTATCGGGATTTGCAAGCTTATAGAAAAGACACATAATATTGTTTCCCGCCCCGTTATGGGAGGGAAGACCGCATACGTTAACAGCCTTAAGCTCTCTTTCTACCTTGTATGGCTCAAAGGAGGTTGTAACGTCGCCCTCCTCGTTTTCCCATGCTTCAATGTGAAGATGGGAGTCGATAACCTTGTTTTTAAGTTCCATTTTTATTCCTCCGTAGTTATTTCGAATACCGCTGCCGAAAGCTCGTCGTAAAGCTCTACACAGACACCGTAATTCGTAATATTGATTTCTGAATTTTTGCTTGAGGGATACAGTATTTTCGCATCCGTTACCTTCCCGTTGAGAGGTATGGTCAGCTTACAGCTTTCTCCCTCCATGCGCCATACAGCCATACGTACGGTATTTCCGTTCTTATAGGCTGCGCACATAAGCTCATCACCGTCCCGGGGAATCCCCACAGGATAAAAGGGTATTGAATTTTTTATACCGTTTCTTATATTTTTGTACACGGAAATAGCTTCCTTAACCGCTTCTGCCTGTTTCGGAGTCCATCCGTAAACCTCACCCGACAAATGAACGCGAAGAAGCATGGAGCTTACCATGTTCATAACAAAGGCGTTATATGTATCCTTTGCCTTTGGATAGCTCCAGATAGCCGCCTGCTCGGGAAGGACAGCCGTTGCGCAGGATGCGGCGATTCTTGCATTATATCTGTAGTCTGTCTGATCGCTGACGGATTGGATATCCGCATGGGTAAGGGAAGCGTATTCCATTCGCATACCGCCGCTTGAGCAATTTTCCCAAACAAGGTCGGGGTATTTTTTGTGAATGGAGTCTATCCATTCAAGATAGGCTCTGTTATGTGAAAGAAGTCCGTCACCAAAGGAATCGGCATTTACTTCCGTGCCTGCGCCTATTTCAATATTGTAATCGTTTTTGATGTAGCCGACACCGTATTCGTTGACGAGCCTGTCAACCACCCGAGTGGCAAAATCACGCACCTCAGGATTGCGGAAATCAAGCTGATATCTGCCATGATCTATTACTTTTCTGCCCCTTCTCATAAAGAAGAATGAATCAGGCAGGTTTTTAACAAGGGGGCAATTTATACCCATTACCTCAATTTCAAGCCACAGACCCGGTATCATACCCTTTTTTCTGATGCGGTCAAGAAGATAATGAAGCCCCTTGGGAAAACGCCAGCTGCTGGGCAGCCATTCTCCTACGGAATCCCACCAGGTGCCGTCCGCATACCAGCCCGCATCTATACAAAAATATTCTGCGCCAAGCTCCGCTGCCATATCGATAAGGGGAATGACCTTGTCCTCGGTGGGGTCACCCATTAAGCAATTCATATAATCGTTGAAGATTACGGGTAAAGATTTGTCCGTGCTCTTTTCCCTTACTATTTTACGGCGGTAATTTGTCAGTCCGCAAAGAGCGGAGTTGAAGTCTGTGCCGAGGGCGACAGCTACCTTAACAGTTTCAAAGCTCTCATTCGGTGAAAGCTCCTTGTACCAGCTGTTTTCCTGCTCGGTGGGGCCGCTGAGCTTGAAATAGAGCATACTGTCAATATCGGAGATCTCCCATTGCCATGAGCCGTTATTTTCGATTTGCCAAAGGTAAAAATCCTTTGATTCGAGGTTGTAAACTCCGCCCATGGGCAAATATTCCTTACAGGAAAAGGTACCCGTGTTGGAAACAGATATCCTCTTACCGGAAAATTCCGTTGTAGCCTCATAGCCAAGCTCGGATAAGGAGTATTCCTTCCAGTTTGCCTCTCTGCACCAGGTATTGTGGGGAAGGTAAACTCTGATTTTGTCTTTAACTGGTAAAGCTCCTGTATCAAATCCGGTGTAGGTAAAGGAAGCTACATATTCAAGCCCAACCGCTTTGTCTGAAATGTTTTTTACATCCGTCCACGCGCGAACTACTGAAATATCCTTGTAAAACTGATAGTGAACCGTTGCTTCAATCTTTTCACTCTTAAGCGTTAATTCAAGCTTGTTGCCAAGGTCGTTTTCGTAATATTCGTGCTTTGAATATTTGAGAGCGTAGGTTCCCGACCCACCGGTATGCTTTGCAAAATGGTGATCATCGGGGTTTTCACCGTTTATATGTATTTCCGCAATATTGGAGAAACGATAGTCTTTTTTTCGTCCGTCGTTTACGGCGGATACGGAAAGGTCCTTAAGTATAACGCTTCCGTTGTCGAGAATGTCGATCTTCAGACTGATTCCGTTCTGTGAAAAATCAAGCATAAGCCTATTCCTTTCTTATTTTTCTATAAAAACTACCACAGGGTCAAGGGTTTTACAGGGCAGATCAAGGATGCACACCCCGTTTTCATACGTAAATGCTACGTCGCTTTCTTCACCGTTTGGAGTAAGATATTTGATTCCTGACGGTATAAATTCACACACAAGCTCCGTTTTTTCGTGAATATCAAGGGAAAGATTTATCAAAGCGCAGAACAGCCTGCCATCCTCCATATCCGCCGCCTTTAAATACATATCCGTGTCGGTAGGACAGTAAACGGGAAGCTCGCCGCATCTTGAAAGCATATACGCAAGCTGTTTTTTTCTTGCATAGCAAAGGAAGGAAAACGCTTCCACAAGGTTAAATTCAGCCACAGGGGTGCCGCAAAATACGCATATCGTACCGCCAAGCTCGTTTTTATACATCGTAACAGCGGGGAAAAGCGGCTCAAAGCTTTCATAATCCACGGTGTTATACACGGTAGATATGATCTCAACGTTTTCGTTTAAGGGAACAAGCTCCTTTAATTTCATCTGTATCTTGTTCCTTGTTTTTCCGTCGGCAAAT
>JAFVYY010000123.1 GCA_017508405.1 Clostridia bacterium | reverse complement strand
TGGGTAAACAACAATCCTTGGACATCTGTTCTTACAGCTACCAAGAAGGTCGTTCTCAACGCTTCTATGGACGCAGCTAACGCTAAGATCTTCGCTATCCTCGATATCACCGAATGATCTTACATAATTAATATAAAATGCTCTCCGCCAATGTGTGATGTTCTTAGCGGAGAAATCTTAAATCAACTCACCTTATTTGATCCGCAGTAAACAAATAAGTAGCCCCGGTAGATTTTTACGGTCTGTCGGGGTTCGCTTTTCAATATATTGAAATTTATCAAATTGTTGTTCTTTCCTTTCGCATATGCCACAAGGCTTTAACAGCAATTCCAAACATTATTACAAACATAATAGGACTTATAACAATTCCTAATGTACCTTGACGGTTATAAATTTCGTTATAATCGTCCAAAGATAAAATAGTCCTATTCTCAGTTTTTAATTCTACTATTTCATAATAAGAGGAACTGTTTACGAAATAACAATATATCATATCGTCACTTTTTAATGACAATATTCCCTCTATAACTTTTTTGTTTGTAAGTAAATTATTGACTTTAATATTTCTTTCGTCTTCTACCACATCAATGTAATACATATTACCCATGTCTGGATCTGTTACTTCTCTTATGCTTTTAACTGTGAATTCTCCATACATTAAATCATCATAGGTAGTTTTAGAAGCATTATAGTCATTGATGCTAATAATGAATAAGAATATAAATGTCAAGGAAAAAGCGAAAAATAAAATAGATATCAACAGCTGATGTTTTGTGTCCTCTTTCATAAATATCCTCCCTTCATTTTATCGCCAGTTTCGCCTTTGTATTACAAAGGCATCGGGCAAAGCCCATACCCCTAAGGTTGCGCGTATCCAAAGGCTCCCTCCGGGTGGGCGCGACGCGTTAAGAAAATATGCCTGTGGCATATTTTTAGCCAAAGCGGGAAGCAAGCTATGCTTGCGACCTGGGCCGAAGGCTGGCGCCGTAGGCGACTGAGGGAGAGCGCGTTACAATGAAGATAAATCTAGGTCTAAAGTCACGCAGGCTCCTTCCGTCACGGCTACGCCGTGCCACCTCCCTCTCGGAGGGAGGCTTTTCGTTAACTCCATTATATCACAAATCGGCAGAGAAAACAAGTTCTCTGCCGACATTTTGTCTATGCGAATTCTCCGTTAAGAGTATCACGCCAAACAGTCTTTTTTTATTAAAGGCTTTTAAGGATGGTATCAACATCTGATATTTCTGCGCCGTAAGTATCCTTAAGGTATTTGATTCCGTAAATATAATCCTCTTCGGTAAAGGAATCTGTCGCATCCTTAGCAACCACTATGTCGTAGCCGTGCTGATATGCGTCAGCTGAGGTATGACGTACGCACATATGAGCGTGCAAGCCTGTCATAATAACCGTATTTACTCCAAGCTCACGCAACAAAAGGTCAAGGTCTGTCTTGAAGAATCCGCTGTAACGGCGCTTAGGAACTACGTAATCCTTATCGCAAAGCTCAAGCTCGGGAATTACCTCTGCTCCCTTTGTTCCCGCTATGGCGTGATCGCCCCAGAATTTAAGCTCATGGTCGATACCCTTGATATGCGCATCGTTGCAGAATATTACAGGAACTCCCTTTTCACGGCAGCCTGCAAGAAGCTCCTTGGTTTTCGGAACTATTGCAAGTCCTCTGTCGCACTTAAGAGCGCCTGTTACAAAATCGTTAAGCATATCAACTACTAAAACCGCATACTTTCTTTCCATTTTATTTTCCTCCTTTTATGTATACACTCGTGTATATTTATGTGTATATACACATATTATCACGGTAATTTTATAATGTCAAGTTTATTTTTATTGCAATTTTTATTTTCGTATGATATACTAAAAACGTACGGAATACAAGTTGCATTTTCGTAATTATTGACTACTGATTTTGAGGAAGATATATGAACGGTGAGGAAAGAAGAGATAAAATTCTATCAAGGCTTTATGAAAGCAATATGCCTGTAAGCGCTAACGCATTGGCATCCGAATTTTCAGTTACAAGGCAGATTATTGTTGCGGATATTGCTCTTTTGCGTGCGGCCGGAGCATCTATTTCTGCCAAGAGCAGAGGCTACGTCCTTGACGGTAAGGATAACGGAATTATAAAGAGAATAGCTGTAAAGCATACCGAAAGAGAGCTTTCCGATGAGCTTTATACCATTGTGGACAACGGTGGAAGAATTATTGACGTTATCGTCGAGCATTCCGTTTACGGAAAAATTTCAGCAGAGCTTAACCTGTCCTCAAGATACGACGTTGATGAATTTATGAAAAAAGTAAGATCCACAGGAGCCAGTCCACTGTCAATTCTCACTGAGGGATTTCATATTCACACAATATCCGTAAGGGATGAAGATATGTTTTTCCGCATTAAAAAAAGGCTTTTGGAGCTTGGTATTTTAATAGAATCCGACTGACCGCATTTTGAATAGTAAAAAAGACAAGCACCGCAGCGCTTGTCTTTTTGCTTATTCTAAATAGAGATTTATTGCCTGAGGTATAACCTTAATATCCACCTCAGTTTCCTCAAATATCTCACCGTCGGCGCAAACACTCTTGCAGCCCTCTACCTTAACGCCTACGCATTTTTTGTAGAATATAAAATCCTTGAATTTTTCCTTAACCTCATCCTTTTCAAGGTCTACGTGCTCACCCTTCTTGTAATCGCCAACAAGGCTTACAAAGGTTTTTGTGCTAACGTTTTTAATTATGTAAAGGTCGATGAGTCCGTCGTTTACAAGCGCTGTGGGAGCAACCTTGAAGCCACCACCGTACCAGTTTGCATTTGCTACGGCAATAAGGAGCATCTTATCCTCAATTACCTCTGACGTGCCGTCTGCATAGGTTACTGTTACTGTCGCATCCATAGCCTTTTTATGCATAAGCTCGCCGACAACACCGAAAATATACGCCATCTTACCGGAAACCAAGGGAGTCTTTTTAATCTTTGCCGCGCGGCGTACTACCTCGCAGTCAAAGCCCATATTGATTACGTTTATTCCGTATTTATCGTTGAACTGCATTACGTCGACCTGTACCTCACCCTTAACTCCCTCAAAGGAGCGAACAAAGTCATTACCGCTTCCGACAGGAACAACCTTAATCTGAGCTGTATCGTTGTATCCGCTCTTCATAAGAGCGTTCACAGCTCTGAACACGGTTCCGTCGCCGCCGTAAACGGTAAAACGCGTATCGGGACTTTCCTTGCAGGTATCCATAATAAAATTGGTTGCATCCTCGGGAGACTTTGACATATAAACGTAATTGGATGCGTCAATATTTTCCTTCATCTTCTTTGCAGCGCCCTTACCTGCCAAGGGGTTGAAGATGTGCATTATCTTTTTTGCTTTTGATTTGGTTTCCATTTTTCCCCCTTATCTGGAAGAGCCGGCAAGCCAACTTATAAGGTCGGTCTCTTCATATGCTCTGTCCCAGCAGTTGTGGTCAAGATCGTCGTATGCGATAAATTCAACGTTACCGCCCTGAGCCTTTATGGCATTTACCATAAGCTCTGAGTAAACAAAGGGAACTACGCTGTCTCTTCTGCCGTGATATACTCTTATGGGAAGCTTGGTAAGCGCCCAAGCTCTCCAGCTCATACCGCCCGAACATATAGGAGCAATGGCGGAAAACATATGGGGTACCTGCATAGCAATCTCCCAAGTACCGAATCCGCCCATACTGATACCCGTAAGGCTGACTCTGTTCTCGTCAATATTATATTCCTTGATTACATCCTCGATGAGAGAAATTACATCCCATTTAAAGTCGTACCACGTAAGGTTATAGGGGCACTGAGGAGCAAGGGTAACTACCCTCTCCATATCCTGATTTTTACCGAACAGCTTAGGAACACAGTATACCTTAACCTTGTTTATATCGTCACCGCGCTCACCTGCGCCGTGGAGAAAAACGATAAGAGGAAGCTTCTCTTCCTTTGAAAAGTTTGTGGGAGTGGTTATTGTATAATTAAGCTTCGTGGAGAGCTTACTGTCAATTTGTTTCACAAGGTCGTATACCATATTGTCCTCCGTATTCATTTGTTGAATATTAATACATAGTAATTTTACCATATATAAGCTTATTTGTCAATAAAATATATAATAATAGGCAATTGCAACAAGAAAATCGAACGTAGCGTATTGCTCCGTTCGATTATTTCTTATTTTTTCTTTATTTTTATAATTCTGAAAAGCGCCGGACTTACAACAATATTTACCACAAGCTCGAATACGAAATTGAGACCTACAAAGAATATAATGAGATATCCGAAGGTACCCATTCCCTCGTTTGAAGCTCCGCCCCTTACGGTGTCTATGAAAAATATGAGACTGCCTAAAAGGAATATTGACGTGTTTACAACAGGGCAAACTATTGCGCTTACTATTACTGCCGCATAACGGTTGAATTTTTCAAGAATCTTGTAAACAAGTCCCGCAAGGAAGCCTGCCGCAATACCCTTAACCATTACAGTAACAATGGTTCCGAATACGCTTAGTCCTAACCAAAACGCCGCATCTGCCGTTAAAAAGAACACAACACCCGAAACACCGCCAAGCCATGCGCCTGCAGACGGTCCGCATAACGCCGCTCCCAAAACTACGGGTATTAACGTAAGTGAAATTGAAGCCAAGCCGCCTATTTTGATAAAGCCTCCAAAATAAGAAAGCACCGCTGTAAGAGCAGTCAAAAGCGCAAGAAGCACAAGCTTTTCGGTCGACCACTTACTTTTGTTATTTTCCATAAATTCCTCCTTGCTGTCGTCCGCTAAGGGTACAACGCATAAATTTATATTTCCGTTTGCACGGTAATATCCTGTTAATTAATATCCGGATTGTTTTTCCTGTAAATAAAGTTAAGCCCCTTTAAAACCAAATGGGCATCAAGCTGCATCTTATGACTGCAGTATGGAGCTATAAGGGATGACAGCTCTCCCGTTACGCACACAGTAGGCTCTTCTCCCACTTCCTGCGCTACTCTGTCTATCATTCCGTCTACCATACTTGCATTTCCAAAAATTGCTCCTGAACGCATACTGTCAGCAGTATTTTTACCCATTACGGAGCTTGGAGCCTCGAGGCTGATTTTAGGAAGCTGAGCAGTTTTTTCAGAAAGAGCGTTAAGTCCCATAAGAACTCCCGACATAATGGACGTTCCTGCAAAAGCGCCTTTTTTATTAACGAGAGTAATTTTCGTAACCGTGTCAATGTCAACTATAAGACAGGGGCTTCCGTAAATATGCTTTGCTCCAACGGATGAAGCAATAATATCCGCTCCCACAGATGAAGGAATATCACATTGAATGGGAATACCGCTTTTAACACCGGGGCCTACGAACATAGGCTCTACACCGAAAATGAATTTAACAGCCTCACGAATGGATGAATTGACAGGTGGAACGACGGACGCTACTATAACGCCCCCTACGTCGCTTTTGTCTATTCCGTAAAGAGAAAAGGAATTTAAAATACTTATAGCGTATTCATCCGCCGTTTTCTCACGGTCAGTAGATATACGTGACGAAAACGTAAGCTTATCGCCCACAAATCCGCCCATAGTTATGGCGCTATTGCCAACATCAACTGTAAGTATCATAACATCCCCTCGCTTTCTTACAGCATTATTTTATCATATCTTAAATATAAATTCAAGTGTCTGTTAATGGGTATATTTAACAAAAAATCGCAGGGTATTTCCTGCGATTTTAGTATGTAGCTTATTTAACGATTTCGCCGTAGCAAACGCCGAATGCGCAAGCTGCGTTTGATTCGTCAGTATCAATATGCATAGCAGCGCTGAATGCGGGGTTAACTCTTACAACAACGTCGTCAAAAATAGTTGTTCTTTCGGATGTAACCTTAACCTTTACGATCTCCTTGTCGGAAACGCCTGCAGCCTCTGCCTCAGCGGGTGTGAAATGAATGTGTCTCTTTGCGATAATAACGCCCTCGGAAAGGTCAACCTCACCGCAAGGACCAACAAGCTTACAAGCGCCTGAGCCGCTAACGTCTCCGCTCTCTCTTACGGGAGCTGTAACGCCGAGTGTACGAGCGTCTGTAAAGGAAATTTCAACCTGTGATGCCTTTCTTGCAGGACCGAGAACGATAACTCTGTCGATCTTATTCTTAGGGCCTACGATACAAACTCTCTCCTCACATGCGAACTGACCGGGCTGGCTAAGATCCTTCTTAAAGGTAAGCTTATGACCTGCGCCAAACAAAACCTCAATATGCTCATCTGTAAGATGAACGTGACGAGCACTTGTTTCAACAATAACCTTGTTACTCATAATTGATTCCTCCAAAGTATGTAAATTTTTAACATATATATAATAGCACATTTTTTTCGATATGTAAATATAAAAACCAAATTTTATATAAATAAGTTGACAACAGAAGTATTAAGTTGTATAATTACCACGAGGTGAATTTAATGAAAAGAATCGTTACCATACAGGATATATCCTGCTTTGGAAAATGCTCCATTACCGTAGCTCTCCCCTTGATTTCCGCTATGGGTATTGAGTGCGCAATTATCCCGACATCGGTTTTATCCACACATACAGGGGGATTTACAGGCTTTACCTTCCGTGACTTGAGCGAGGATATTCCTAAGATCTCCGACCATTGGAAAAAATATAATCTTCATTTTGACTGCATATACACAGGATATCTCGGCTCCCACTCTCAGATCGACCACGTGCTTGACTTTGTTAAGGAGTTCAAAAAGGATGATACTCTTCTTTTCGTAGATCCCGCAATGGGTGACTGGGGCAGGCTTTACACAGGCTTTGATGGGGACTTCCCCGCTCATATGGCAAAGCTTTGCTCCGTTGCGGACATTGTAGTTCCCAACATTACCGAGGCTTCCTTTATTCTCGGTGAGGAATATAAAACCTCATACGATGAAGAATACGTTCACTCCCTGCTTAAAAGACTTTGTGATTTAGGCGCTAAAAAGGCGGTAATCTCAGGCATTTCCTACGAATCATCCACACAGGGTGCGGTTTTATACGATAAAGAAAGTGATGAATTTTATTCCTACTTTAGCGAGCATCTTCCGGTTGAATACCACGGCACAGGCGATACCTTTGCTTCAGTTTTTGCCGGAGCGCTTACCCGAGGAATGACTGATAAGGATGCTCTTTCCCTTGCGGTTGACTTTACCGTCGACTGTATCAAGCAGACAATGGCGGAGCCTGACGACCACAGCTATGGGACTAAGTTTGAAGAATGTATACCGACTCTTATCGAAAGATTAAAGTAAAATACAAACGTTATATTTGATTTATCATAAGTGCTTGACAACTCAAATAAAATATGATAGAATACCTATGCTTGATTTTCATCAAGCATATATTGGGATATAGCCAAGCGGTAAGGCACCAGACTTTGACTCTGGCATTTCGATGGTCCGAATCCATCTATCCCAGCCATGATGAGTGTCTGATTTAGATGCAGGCACGAAAAAACGAGAAAAGCGGAGATTTCGAGAGATTTCTCCGCTTTTTTCGACTCTAAAGTTTTTCAGAATTTTGTAGATGCATTTCGG
>JAFVYY010000122.1 GCA_017508405.1 Clostridia bacterium | reverse complement strand
GCTTGCCACGGGCTTTGACGGAGTTTGCGTATTTGTAAACGATACGGTAAACGATAAAGTAATTGACAGACTTTGTGAGCTTGGGGTAAAGGTGGTTGCTCTACGTTGCGCAGGCTTCAATAACGTAGATATGAAGCACGCCTTTGGGAAAATTCACGTTGTAAGAGTACCCGCATATTCACCATATGCCGTAGCGGAGCATACAATGGCGCTCCTTCTTACGTCAATACGCAGAATCCATAAGGCGTACATTCGCACAAGAGATTTTAATTTCAGCCTTGCGGGTATGACGGGCTTTGATCTTCACGGCAAGACTGTGGGAATTATCGGTACGGGTAAGATAGGCAGAGTATTTATAGATATATGCCGAGGCTTTGGAATGAAGGTGCTTGCATACGATAAATTTCCCGCAGAGGGTCTTGATAACGGAGATACCGTAAGATACGTTTCCAAGGACGAGATCTTTGCAAATAGCGACATTATATCCCTCCACTGTCCATTGACTGAGGATACCTATCATATGATTGACGGTAATGTAATTGAAAAGTGTAAAAAGGGCGTAGTGATTTTGAATACGTCAAGAGGCGCTCTTGTAGATGCGGAAGCTCTCCTTTCGGGAATAAATCAAGAAAGGTAGGAGCCGCTTGTCTTGACGTTTATGAGGAGGAGTCCGATTTCTTCTTTGAGGATTTCTCGGGACATATTATAGACGACGATATTCTTGCAAGACTTATATCTATGCCCAACGTAATAGTAACGTCACATCAGGCATTTTTGACTGAGGAGGCTCTTTCCAATATAGCTAAAACAACAGTTGATAACGTATATGACGTATTGGTAAACGGTCAATGCGCAAACGAGCTATGCTATCGTTTCGGCGACACTCGGGATTGTAAAAACGGAAAATGCTTTTGAGAAAGGAAGACTATGCTAAGAAAAATAATAAAAATAGATGAAAATAAATGTAACGGCTGTGAAGCTTGCGTAAAAGCTTGCCACGAGGGCGCTATTGAAATGATTGACGGTAAGGCAAGACTTACTAAGGAAAGCTATTGCGACGGACTTGGAGATTGCTTACCGACTTGCCCGACAGACGCAATAAGCTTTGAGCTTCGTGAAGCCCCCGCTTACAACGAGAAAGGGGTTAAAGAGTCCGAAAAGTCTAAAAATCCCATACCCTGTGGCTGTGCGGGAACAGAACCGAAATCATTCGCAAGAGAAGCTTGTTCGGTAAAATCCGTTCAAAATACAAGTCGGTTAATGCAGTGGCCCTGCCAAATCAAGCTTGCACCTGTAAATGCACCGTATTTTGACAATGCTAACTTACTTATAGCGGCGGATTGCGTTGGATATTCATACGGCAGCTTTCATAACGACTTTATGAAAAGCAGAATAACGCTTATAGGATGTCCGAAGTTGGATTCGGTCGATTATAGTACAAAGCTTTTGGAAATAATATCAAATAACAATATAAGCAGCGTAACCGCAGTTAAAATGGAGGTGCCGTGTTGCAGAGGCATAGAAACAGCGGTAAGAGAAGCCATAAAAAACAGCGGCAAGTTTATTCCTTTGCAGGTAATAACAGTTTCAACCGACGGAAAAATATTGGAATAATAAGCAAAGCTTAATATACATAATTCAGAGGAGAGATAACATGATAATCACTAACGATATAAAATATGTAGGCGTTAACGACCACGGGGTCGATCTTTTTGAGGGACAGTACGTTGTTCCTAAAGGAATTTCTTATAATTCCTATGTGATTTTTGATGAAAAAATAGCAGTAATGGATACGGTTGATGCATCCTTCACCCATCAATGGCTTGACAATATAGAAAACGTGCTTGGTAAGAAAAAGCCCGATTATCTTATAGTTCAGCATATGGAGCCCGACCATTCAGCTAATATAGAAAGCTTTATGAGGGTTTACCCAAAGGCAACTATTGTATCGTCAGCAAAAGCTTTCACAATGATGAAAAATTTCTTTGGTACGGAATTTCCCGATAAGCGTATTGTTGTAGGTGAGGGAGATACGCTTTCCTTGGGTAAGCATACCCTTACCTTTGTTACTGCGCCTATGGTTCACTGGCCGGAGGTTATAGTAACCTACGATAGCCATGATAAGGTGCTTTTTTCGGCGGACGGCTTCGGAAAATTCGGTGCTCTCGATACAGAGGATGAAAACTGGGTGGACGAGGCGAGAAGGTATTATATAGGAATCGTAGGTAAATACGGTGCGCAGGTACAGAAGCTTCTTGCTAAGGCATCTGCTCTTGATATCGAAAAGATCTGTCCTCTCCACGGCCCCGTTCTTTCGGAAAATCTCGGGTATTATTTGGGACTCTATAATACGTGGTCAAGCTATCAGCCCGAGGAGGACGGAATTTGCGTTGCATACACATCTATATATGGCAACACAAAGAAGGCGGTTTTGCAGCTTGTTGAATTACTTAAGACAAACGGTTGTCCTAAGGTAGCGCTTTATGATCTTGCAAGATGTGATATTGCGGAGGCAGTAGCCGATGCATTCAGATACAGCAAGCTCGTTCTTGCAACTACGACCTATAACTCTGAAATATTTCCGCCTATGAGAGAGTTTATAAATCACTTAACGGAAAGAAACTTCTCTAACAGAACAGTAGCCTTGATAGAGAACGGAAGCTGGGCTCCATTGGCTGCTAAGGTTATGAAAGAAATGCTTGCCAAGAGCAAAAATATTACTTTTACAGACACGTCTGTGAAGATTTGGTCGTCGTTGAACAAGGAAAGCTCTGAGCAGGTAGTAAGTCTTGCCAATGAGCTTTGCAAGGAATATATGGCGTTTCAGGATAACGTGGCAAACGATATGAGCGCACTCTTTAATATAGGCTACGGCTTGTACGTAGTTACGTCAAACGACGGTAAAAAGGATAACGGACTTATCGTAAACACAGTAACGCAGGTAACAAATGTGCCTAACCGTGTGGCGGTTACCATAAATAAAGAAAATTATTCTCACCATGTTATAAAGCAAACAGGTGTAATGAACGTAAATTGCTTGACCGAGGAAGCGCCCTTTAAGGTTTTTGAAGCCTTTGGATTTACAAGCGGCAGAAATACGGATAAATTTGAAGGCTGCGACCCTCTTCGTGCAGAAAACGGTCTCGTTGTGCTTCCAAGATACGTTAATTCGTTTATGTCATTAAAGGTTGAATCCTACGTTGACCTTGATACTCACGGTATGTTTATATGCTCTGTAACCGAAGCAAAGGTGATTTCGGATAAGCCTACAATGACGTATAATTATTATTTTGAAAACGTTAAGCCGAAGCCTCAAACAGAAGGAAAAAAAGGATACGTATGTAAAATTTGCGGCTGGATGTACGAGGGAGATGAGCTTCCCGAGGACATTGTATGCCCTCTTTGCAAGCACGGATATGCTGATTTTGAGGAAATAAAATAAAAAAAAGGAGCTGTACAGCTCCTTTTTAAATTTGGCTTATTTCAAATCTTCAGCCTTGATTTCTCTGTATGCAGCGCCTGTTGCCTTGCCGAGAACAACTGTTACAACGATACCCTTAACAGTATCGCCACCCTCAAGCTTAGCTTCAATGTCTTCAACGGATGAGCAGCCCTTAACTGCGATAATAACGCCGTTACCTGCAATTGTAATGTCAACTATATCATCACCGAGGTCGTCTTTAACTTCCTCATATGTATAGTAATCCTTTTCCTTAGCAGCCTCATTTATC
>JAFVYY010000121.1 GCA_017508405.1 Clostridia bacterium | reverse complement strand
TCAATGTACTTAGCTCCGTACTTTTCAGCCACTTCCTCGGAGATTTTTGCATATTCTACCATTCTTTTCTTCATCAAGTCATTATCGTTCGCTTCCATATAGAAGGGAGAAAGAATGAACATACCCTTAACTGTGGGCATTGTCTGAGATACCATTTTTTCAAGATTGCTTCTGTATTCCTCGGGCATATATCTGTCGTTATCGAGATTGGGCTCGTCAAACTGACGCCATACGTCGTTTGCTCCTATCATAAGGAACACCCAGTCGGGCTTAAGCGCCATAACGTCGGTTTCCCATCTTGCAAGCATATCGCAGCTTGCAGCGCCGCCGGTACCCGTATTAGCAATATGCAACATGATTTCGGGATAAAGTACCGCAAGCATGGAGTCAACGTTGCGAACGTATCCGTTGCCAAGTCCTTCCCAAAGTCCCTCGCCTACAGGGCGCTTTCTGCCCGAATCCGTTACAGAGTCGCCTGTAAATACAATTTTATCCTTGTTTTCAAAAATCATAGCTTTTCTCCTTTAATTTACACGTCTTCAATATTATCAGCATTGTTTCATAAGTCTTATGTAAAATTCAACAGCTCTCGAAATAGCGTCAAGGGTGATTCTTTCGTTATTGCCGTGGATGGTCTTTCTTTCCTCGCTTGTCAATGCCATAGCGCTGAAACGGTACACTCTGTCGCTGATTTGTCCGTAATGACGGCTATCGGAGCATTGTACCATAAGGTATGGGGAAACAAGGGCTCCGCGCCACGTGGACGCAACCGCCTTTTCTACCTTTCTGTACTCGTCGCAGTCGGTTTTTGAAATTCTGCTGGGATTGATTCCATGGAGCACCGTGATTTCAACGTTATCGTTATTTACGGTCTTCTTAAGACGAGCCTCCACGCTTTCCATCGTGTCCATGGGATTGATTCTGATATTCGATACCATTTTAGCATCTGTGGGAACTACGTTCGATGCGTTACTGCCCTGCATCTGGGTAAACGCAACGGTAGTACGCATAAGGGCGTTTACTTCGCCGCCGCTTGACTTACATATCTTATCGAAGAGCCAGCCGAAGCACCACATATTCGAAAATATCATCTTATAAACAAAGGTTGAGCGTCTGCCGAGGGTATCGAACATTTTAGCCACAGGGTCGGTCATATGAGATTTAAAGGGCTTACTTTCAATATTGCAGCAAGCCTGTGAAAGCACGCCGACGGGCGTATGGGGAGCGGGAGCCGATGCGTGTCCGCCGTTTGATTTCACCCTGTACTGAACGTCCATAATTCCCTTTTCCGCAATACCGATAAGTCCGCAGGGAGCCTTAACTCCGGGGAATACGTTTTCTACAACGGCGCCGCCCTCGTCAACAACGAGTCCAACCTTGATTTTGTTTTCCTTAAAATAATTTACTATATTTACAGCGCCCTTGCCGTTTATTTCCTCTCCGCCGGAGAATGCGAAATAAACGTCCTGCTCGGGAACGAAGCCCTCGGATATCAAGTGGTCCGCCGCAGACAGCACGCCATTGAAGGTTGCCTTTGTATCAAGGGTTCCTCTTCCCCAAAGTATTCCATCCTCGATAATACCGTCAAAGGGCGGCTTGTCCCATTTTTCCGCATCCGCCGGAACCACGTCGTAATGCGCCATCATAACCGATGCACATTCATGACTTTTGCCCTCCCATTTGAACAGCAACGCCCTGTCGGGTAAGTAGGTAAGACTGCATTTTTCAAAGACTCTCGGATAAAGGGCGGGGAGAGTGTCTATCAAGCCCTGAAATTCATCCTCGTTTTCAAGGGATGGGTCTCTTGAGGAAACCGTTTTGAATTTAACAAGGGTCTGAAGACGCTTAACCGCCATATCCTTATCAACGTTTATTTCCTCTGTATCGGCATTGGTCACTTCCTTCGGCTTGAAGGCGAGTGTGCGTCCGATAACCACCGCAAAAAACAGGGCGACAACACCCAAAACAACGTATAAAGCTATCATATAAAGCTCCTTTTTGACACTTAGTGCGTATTTTTTTAAAAAAGTCTTGATTTCAGGCTCTTTTTATTCTATTATATTATTACAGATAAAAAAATTCAAGACATTATAAACAATTCGGAGGTAAATTTATGGATATTAGTAAAAGACACCTTACATTGCTTTGCGATTTCTATGAGCTTACTATGGCAAACGGATACCTTAACTCGGGACTTAAGGACCAGATCGCCTACTTTGACGTATTTTTCAGAAAGGTTCCCGACGGCGGAGGCTACGCTATCGCAGCAGGACTTGAGCAGATAATAGAATACGTAAAGTCCGTTCACTTCAGCGAAGAGGATATCGAATGCCTACGCCGTAAAAATATCTTTGACGAGGAATTTCTTGCTTATCTTGAAAATTTCAAGTTTACAGGAGACATTTGGGCTGTGCCTGAGGGAACCGTCGTATTCCCCCATGAGCCTATTATGACCGTTCGCGCACCTGCCCCCGAGGCTCAATTTATAGAAACCTTTGTGCTTCTTATCTTTAATCACCAGTGCTTAATGGCGACCAAGGCGTCAAGAATCGTAAGAGCTGCAAACGGCAGAGCTGTTTCTGAGTTCGGCTCCCGCAGAGCTCACGGTCCCGATGCCGCTATTTACGGCGCAAGAGCCGCTTATATAGGCGGATGTAATTCTACGGCTTGCACCATTGCCGAGCAGATGTTCGGTATTCCCGCAGGCGGAACAATGGCTCACGCCTGGGTACAAATGTTCGATTCAGAATATCAAGCCTTTAAAACCTACTGTCAGCTCTATCCCAACAATTCAACTCTTTTGATAGATACCTACAGCGTTCTTGAAAGCGGTCTTCCCAACGCTATTAAGGTATTTAAGGAAATGCTTACGCCCGAGCAGATCAAAAAGGCGGCTATCCGTCTTGACTCCGGCGATATTACCTATCTTTCAAAGAAATGCCGTAAGCGTCTTGATGAGGCGGGACTTACCGACGTTAAGATACTCGTTTCCAATTCCCTTGACGAATACATCATCCGTGATATTATAATGCAGGGCGCTCAGGTTGATGCCTTTGGCGTTGGCGAAAGACTTATCACATCCAAGAGCGAGCCTGTTTTCGGCTGCGTGTATAAGCTTTGCGCAGTTGAGGATAAGGACGGAAACATCACTCCCAAGATTAAAATAAGCGAAAATGCGGCTAAGATCACAAATCCCGACTTTAAGGACCTTTACAGATTCTATTCCAAGGATACGGGCAAGGCAGAAGCTGACCTTCTCACCCTCCACGGTGAGGTAATTGACGAAAACGAGGATTACGAGCTCTTTGACCCCAACCATATCTGGAAGCGTAAGACTATGTCTAATTACGTGCTTAAAAGGCTTCTCGTTCCCATTTTTATAAACGGTGAATGTGTGTACGAAAGCCCCAGCGTATCCGAAATACGCGAATATTGTAAAAAGGAAATCGCATCCATGTGGGATGAGGTTCTCCGTTTTGAAAACCCCCATAACTATTACGTAGACCTTTCACAGGATCTTTGGGATGAAAAGACACAGCTTCTCCGCGGACGCGGTAAAATTGTCAAAAAATAATATAAAAATAAACACATCTCGGTATTTTCCCGAGATGTGTTTTTACTATAAGATATTATTTGATTATCAGATGATTCCCTTTTTATACATTATTCTCGCAACGATAAGCGTGAATACAACGCCGACGGGAACCATGATTCCGACCGTACCGGAGTTGAGGGCGGGAATCGATATAAAGAGCGCAAGCATGAGGATCACGGGGGCGATTGCAAGCTTTACGTTCTTTGAAATGAACACTACGCCGAGTCCTCCGAAAAGTGCGGGAAGCATCTGTGCAAACGCAGGCTCTAAAACGGGGGATTCAAGAACGGGAGAAAGAGGAATAATAAGAATTACACCGAGAATTACAATAACCGTTGTAACTATGCTTGATACCGCAATTGAGACGGTGGAGATGATTTCTCCCTCCTCGGAGTTGGCTTTAACTCCCGCAGTTTCCATAGCGTCTATTGCGCAAGGAAGCTTAAGGTTTGAAATATTACCCGTTACAAAGGAGAGATATGCGCCGCCTGCACCAAGCATGGGGACGTATGTAATAACCTCAATAATTCCCACCGCCCAGTACATGGGAGCCACCGCAAGAGCACCCTTAGCAAGAGCGCCCCAATCGGGAACTACGCTGAACACAAGGGAAAGCACCACGGGGAAAAGGAAGAGCGCCGCAAGTAAGGAGAAGCCCCAGATTCTGCCGTCACGGTGAACTGTGTCAAGATAGGATCTTTCTTTTTTGTTATCCATTTTTTCTCCTTTCTTAACCTAACCAGGCAGTTACGGGTATTGCTATTGCCATACCGCAAATAAGACTGATGGGAAGCGCATAATCATTCATCCATCTTTGCTTAAGCTTAATGGAGCAAAATCCGCAAAGCGCCATTATAACAGCGGAAAAGGCGAATACGACTACGGGAATAAGTCCGCTTGTGTCACCCTTGAATACGTTTGCAACGTCGCAGAATACAAATCCGAGGAATGCGGAAATCATACCGAGGAACATTGCGTTAGAAAAAATCTCACGCCATTTTTTATCGGATTTTTCGATTTTATCCATACCGTTCTGGATTTTTTTGCCAAATAAGGGAGCAAAAATAAGTCCTGCGGCAATACCGAAGGTCATTACCCAAACAACGGTAACATAAACCTGAGGATCTGTAATTGCCTCTGTGAAATTAAGTCCGAAGGCTTCAAGCGCTCTTTCCGCAGCTATCATTTCATAGGAGAGAGAGCCTATAACGGAAAGACGGAGCCAGGGCAACGGAATACCGAGGCTGTGGGAAAGGGCAATAACGCCCACTACTATTGAAATTGCGGGGGCAATGGTGAATATGGCGGATTTTATCATGGTCCTTTTAAGGACCTCTTTATCCATTCCTATCGCCTTAGCTCTCTTAAGAGCTCTTAAAAGGAAAAATATCGACTGAGCTATAACAGCGGCGATTATCAAGCCGACCATTATAAAGATTATGGGGTGATTTACCCTGAATTCCATAATTTTATCTACACCTCCGTGGACTTTCTCTAAAGTTCTTTGGTTTTATCTTTCGGAAAGGTTCTCTTCAAGAGTCGAGAACTTTGTGAACTGACCGAGCCAGCCCATATGAACAGTATCAACCTCACCGTGACGGTTTTTGGCTACGATAACGTCCACAAGGTTCGCCTTTTCGGGATCGTCGCCGTAGTAATCACGGGAGAGGAAAAGAACCATATCCGCATCCTGCTCTATTGAGCCCGACTCACGAAGGTCGGAAAGCATTGGCTTTTTATGCTCCTTTTCAGTGGTTCTTGAAAGCTGAGCGCAAACGATAACGGGAACGTTAAGCTCCTTTGCCATAATTTTAAGACCTCGGGAGATCTCGCCAACCTCGGCTGCTCTGTTACCGTCCTTACGTCTTTCTCCCTGCATAAGCTGGAGATAATCGACTACCACAAGACCGAGATTCTTTACACGGCGAAGCTTTGCCTTCATGGCGGTTACGGTTACGTTGGGGTTTGCGTCTATTAAAATATCCGTTTCCGCAAGCTCTGCCGAAGCATTTGCGATTTTTATCCATTCGTCGCTATCAAGATTGCCCTGACGAAGATGCTTCGAGTCAACAAGAGCCTCGGATGCGATAATTCTCTGAACAAGCTGCTCTGCACCCATTTCAAGCTGGAATACGGCAACAGCCTTTTTGGTTCTTTTGGCGATGCTGGTCGCTATATTGAGAACGAAGGCAGTCTTACCTACACCGGGTCGGGCTCCGACAATAACAAGGTCGCTCTTACCGAATCCCACAACAACGTTGTCAAGGTCGGAAAATCCGCTCTTAAGCCCGAGCACGTCCTCGCCTGCCCCGTCCTTCAGGGTTTCCAGACGCTGATATACGTTGAAGATCACGTCCTTGATGTGTACGAAATCCGTTCTTTCGTTGTTTCCCGCTATCTCATATATCTTCTGCTCCGCATAATCAACTATATGGGATACGTTTTCTCCCTCGGTATACGCCTTTTCCTGTATATCCTCGGATGCGGAAATAAGTCTTCTCAAAATACTTTTATCGTGGACTATTCTTGCATAGTCCTTTGCATTGGCGCTGCCGGGAACTATATCACCGATGATTCTTATATAAGAACGCGCCGCCGCCTCGTCCTGATAGATACCCTTATTTACAAGCTCGTTTATAAGAGTAACAAGGTCCATCGGTCTGTTGCTCATATTGAACTCGTGCATTACGGTAAAGATCTCAGCGTGCTCCTCGATATAGAAGTCTGAGGAGTTTATGATCTGAGCAACCTCACCGAACTTTTCGGGGTCTATGATAATGGAGCCGAGTACGGACTGCTCCGCTTCAACGGAAAAGGGAACCTTTTTCTGTAAAGCGTCCATATTATTTCTCCGTTACCTTTACGTTAAGCTTACCGCTGATATCTGCGTAAAGCTTGATTTCTATCTTGTAAGTGCCGAATGCCTTGATGGGAGCGTCAAGAAGTATCTTACGCTTGTCTACCTCAATAGCGAACTGCGCCTTAAGAGCCTCTGCAATATCCTTTGACGTAACGGCGCCGTAGAATCTGCCGTCGGTTCCCGCCTCTGCGGTTACCGTAACTGTCGTTTCACCAAGCTTTTTCGAAAGAGCTCTTGCGTTTTCTCTTTCAACCTCTTCTCTGTGCTTTGCAGATGACTGCTTACTCTTTATATCGTTTATAACCTTGGCATCTGCGGGAACCGCAAGCTTTTTGGGGAACAGGAAGTTTCTTGCGTATCCGTCGGAAACCTCAACTATCTGATCCTTTTTTCCCTGTGCCTTTACGTCCTGTAATAATACTACCTTCATTTTATCTGTCCTCCGGGTCTAAATAATTATCAATCGCATCCTTAAGCATAAGGAGCACCTGCTGCATTCCGCTTCTGACAACTGCGCCCGCAGCATCATAACGGCCGCCGCCGTGTAATGATTCAAGTATGAGCTGAACGTTTACCGTTCCGTTTGAGCGCGCTGACACGTGTACGCTGTCGCCTATTTGTACAAGGGCGAAGGATGCCATAACCTCCTCAACCATAAGAAGATTGTCCGCAACTCTTGATGCAAGGATTTTATCGGATGCATCCGTTCCGTTTTCGTTGGCTGCAATAGCCATACAGTGTCTGTATATCTCTATCTTCTGACCGAAGAGAGATTCCTGCTTATATTCCGTAATATTTGCCTTGAAAAGATCCTGAATAGCCTCATAGGAAGCGCCGTTATCACGTAGATACATCGCTGCCGCAAAGGTCTTTGTTCCCGCACCCTTTGTAAAGTTTCTCGTGTCAAGGGTAATGCCCGCAAGAAGCATATTGGCTTCAATGGGAGCAAGCAGGGATTCCTGTAAAGTAAAGTCAAGCATTTCCGAAACGAGCTCGCTGGCGCTGGATGCGGAAGGCTCGATAAGCTCAAATATGGGCTTTCTTGTGAACTCGGATGTTTTTCTGTGATGGTCTACCACCGCAATGTTATAAACGTTATCGTAAATATCCGATGACTCAAACATTATGGGATTGTTTACGTCAACAAGGATAAGGAGAGTATCCGCGGATACAAGGTCAAGTCCCGTTGCCGCATCGACGAACAAGCCCTTGTAAAGCTTATTGTCGCCTATAAGCTTAAGACATTTCTTTATATTGATGTTTTTAAAGTCGGTTACAATGTTTACCTTAACGCCGCAGTACATTGCAAGACGGGCAAAGCCGATGGATGCGCCGAATGCGTCGTAGTCGGGATACTTATGCGCCATAACAATAACGTTTGACGCAGCCGCAATATGGGCAAGGATCTCCGTCGAAGCAACTCGGGTAAATACCTTCGTTCGCTTCTGCAGGGAGTTTGTAAGACCGCCGTAATATTCTATCTTGTCATCATACTTTACTACCGCCTGGTCACCGCCTCGCTGCAACGCAAGATCGAGAGCGGAGTGAGCGGCTCTTTCTCTTTCGGCAAGGGTTCCCTTAACCTTACCGACACCTATGGATACGGTGATGGGAATATTACCCATACCCACTCTTATTTCTCTTACCGTATCAAGAATTTCAAACTTTCCTTTTACAAAGGTCTCAAGATCCTTGCTCTTGAAGAGGAAAAGATATTTATCTCTTTCATATTCCTTAAGGATACCGCCGACACCCGCAGCCCAATCTCGAAGAAATTCTTCTACCCTCGTTGCGCTCTCACGGTAGCTCTCCTGCTCAAACTGCATAAGCTCCTCAAGGTTGTCGATGATGATGTATGCAACCGCATTGTCCTCATCCTTGATAAATTTCTTAAGCTCCACAGTTTCCGTTACGTCACGGAATTTGAGAAGATAATATACGTTTCCGTTGCTTCTTATCTTGGTGGATTCAATATCATAGTTTCTTTCGTTAAGAACCGTTTCCGTCGGAAATTTCTTTTCTCCGTTTTCCTCGGTTACGCTGATATCCACAGCGGAATCAAGTCTTGAGCCGAGAAGCGAGGATACTCCCGCCGCCCGAAGGGCGAATCTGTTATACCAAATTATTTTATTTTTTTCATCGCATATCAACGCAGGCTCCCCCGCATTGTTTACGGTGTCATACATAACGGTGCCGAGCATAGGGCCGGATATCATACCCGTTTCGTTCTTTTTCTTGATACGGGAGAACGTTATAAGAAGAGCCGCACAAGCGCCTATTGCCAAAGCTGCGCCGAGAAATCCGAAAAGCACGGCGTAATCAGGATGTCTTGAAGCAAGTGCAGTTGCAAATATAAAGCCGCCTATGGTGCAAAGCGCACACGAACCGTAGGTATATACGTCAAAACGAAGCTTCTTCATATTCTGATGCTTATTATACATTAAGGAACTGCCTCCTTTAAAAACTTTAAAATTATATTTATATAATTATAACAGAAAATTTATAAAAAAGCAACAAAAACCTGATAAAAAAAGCTCTTATGAGACAAAATGATATTTTCCCTTACCCTGTGGCTGTTTTTTGACCCTCGTCAAGTATTCTTCTCCTCGGCTTCCGCCCTTGCGGCATCAAGCTTTTTCTTTTCCTTCACATTTCTCTTGCAACAAAAATAAAAATGTGCTATACTCTATTATGATGGTAGGTATGCCGTTTTTGGAAATACCTCAAAATCCAATATCGGAGGGTATTATGTACAAAATTCACGTTGTTGCTTGTCAGGGAGAGGAGCTTTCCTTTCTCGATTACAAAAAGGAGCTTTTGTTCTTCTCCAATTTATATGACCACACCTTCAGAAAATTTGAGGATGCGGCATTCAATTTAGGGCTTGACTGCAAGGTGTTCCATGCGGCTGCTTTTGAGCTTCCCGACGTATCTCAGGATATTGACGCAGACGTTGACGATATTATAATTTTCGCCACTCCCTTCGCCTTTTTGGCTCCTACAAGGGAAATTGAGAAGGCTATTTCCTACGTTATAAGCTCGGAGCTCGGATATGCTACCGTAGGCTCGATGAGAAGCCTGTACGCCACCATCGGCAGCGGAAAGATGCTGACGGACAACCTTACCCTGAATTCCCCCTACGATTTTATCCAAAGCATAGGACAGTGCGGAGCCAAGTGCGAGCACAAGGGCTTTTGCGAGGGCGAGGGCTCTTCCTGCGACAGCTACGATATGTATCTTGACAGGGTCAAAAAATACCGTGAGGAATATTTTATAAATCTGCGAAAAAGAGGTATAAAGATAGAAAACCCCGACTCTGTGGTCGTTTCTCCCAATACTTCAATAGGTAAGGATACCGTTATTCTTCCCAACTCCCAGATCTGCGCAGGGGCAAGGGTCGGTATAAAATGCGTTATAGGCCCGTCAACCGTGATTTCAGGCTCCTCCGTCGGTAACAGCTGCTCTGTCAACGCTTCCCAGATATACTCGTCAACCGTTGAGGACGAGGCAAACGTGGGTCCCTACTCTTATATTGAAGCCTCCCACACCTTCCACAAGGTTTCCGTAGGCGCTTACACGGAGATCAGAAGATCCGTTATAGGCGCATTCTCCGAAATCAACGCCCATTGTCTTATCGCTCATTGTCAGACGGGTCCCAGAGTGACAATAGGAAGCCACGTTTCCTGCGCCAACTTTGACGGACGGAAGGACAATGCGGTTAAAATATCCGACGATGCCTTTATCGGCTCCGGCACTATTCTCGTCGCTCCCGTCAGCGTAGGTCAGGGCGCATTTACAGCGGCAGGCTCTACCATTACCGACAACATCCCCGCAGGAGCTCTCGGTATTGCGAGGGAATATCAATCCAACCACGACGGATGGGCAAGAAGAAAGAGCAAAAGCTGATACAGCAACAATGCAAAGCGGTTGGCTTGAATATCGCTCAAGCATTACGTAAATTACGTTAAAATGCGCTGATTTTCAGCACCGTTACCTGTTTTTTGTAACAAAACAAGCTTTTGAAAGGTTATTTATGGCAAATATTTTCGATTTATTTAAAAAGATAGAAAAAAAGGAAGAACCCCTATCCCCCATTACACATATCGTTTGCGGACTGGGAAATCCCGGTGACAAATACGTATGCACAAGGCACAATGCGGGATTTGTGGCTATGGATTATCTGTGCCGTGAAATGGGCGTTTCCTGCAACAGAGTAAAGTTCAAGGCTCTGTGCGGTGAAGCCACAATAAACGGAGTCCGTGTTCTTCTTATGAAGCCCCAGACGTATATGAACGCATCGGGTGAAGCTGTCTCGGAGGCGGCAGAATTTTACAAAATACCCGTTACAAACATTATAGTTATATCCGACGACGTAGCGCAGGATATTGGCAGAGTGCGTATCCGCAAATCCGGAAGCGCAGGCGGTCAAAAGGGACTTAAATCCATTATTGAGCATCTTAAATCCGACGCTTTTCCCCGTATACGTATAGGAGTCGGACAGAAGCCCACTCCCGAATACGACCTTGCGGACTGGGTCCTCGGCAAGATACCCAAGGAGGACGAAAAAGCCTATTTCAACGTTTGCAAGCAGGTCCCCGACATCGTTTCCATGCTCTTGAAGGGTGAGCTTGATAACGCCATGTGCAAATACAATGGCTTCAACGGAAAGCAATAATAAATCGGGGAGCACAGAGCTTCCCTACGTAGATCAGCGAATAATATTAAGGAGATAATAAATATGAAAAATTGCATCTGGATATCCCCTAAGGGCTCGGGTGTGTCCCACAACAGACTTTACTATTTCAAAAAAACCTTCAATCTTGATAAAATAGCCGACGGAGTGGTTGAAATTTCAGCCCAATCCCGTTACAAGCTTTACATAAACGGTAATTTCTGCGCCTTCGGTCCCTGTAAAGGAACACGTGAGCAGGTATATTTCGACACCGTAAACGTAACCGATTATTTAAAAGAGGGCGAAAACGAAATACTTGTTGAGGTGATTCAGCTTTACGGCAGAGACTCCGACGGCGGTATAATCCCCGCAGACGGCGTTCTCCGTACGGGAATTTGCGCTCTCTGCTTCGAGCTCACCTGCGGCGATGCAGTAATCAAGGCGGATGAAAGCTGGCTCTGCGGCGAAGACAAGGGCCTTACAATGAAATCCGGTGTTCATGCCGGCTCCGCAACCTTCCTTGAGGAGTACAAAAAATGTGACGTTGTCTTTGAAGCCGCTGTTAAGCGCTCCGACGTACACAATAACGAAAACGACCACTTCTGGTGGGGCGGAACCTCCAATCTTTTCCTTACCAAGCGTCCCATACCCATGCTTGATATGAAGGAGATACCCATTTCCTATGACGGTGAATATTACGACGCCTCCTATCTCACCTTCGGCTTCCCCTTTTTCACTCTTAAGGGCAAGGGTAAGGTAAGAATTGAATATTTTGAGTGCTTCGGAAAGCTATATCCCGAAAATACAAAGGCGGACAGATGCGACCGTTCCCTCGGGTATGAGGACTTTTTCGCCGATGAGATCACGGTTGACGGTGAAATGAGCTATTCTCCCTTCTGGTTCAGGTGCTTCCGCTTTGTAAAGGTAAAAACAGAGGGGGGCGTGTCCGTTTCCTTTGATAAATTCCTTGAAGTAAACTATCCCATGCCCGTTCGTAAGGATTATGACTTCGGCAGAGATGATGATAACAAGCTTTGGGAAATCAGTGTCCGCACTCTCCAAAGATGTATGCACGAAACCTATGAGGACTGTCCTTATTACGAGCAGCTTCAGTACTGCATGGATACGTCAACGCAAATGGTATTCAACTATCAGCTCTGCGACGACGATGCCCTTGCAAGAAAGGCTATGGACGATTTTGCGGCGGCACAGATGGCAAACGGTCTTATGCCCTCCCGCTATCCCTGTGTTTACGATCAGCATATTCCCTCATTCCAATTCTACTTTATATTTATGGTATATCAGCACTACATCCGTTTCGGAGATCTTTCCCTCGTAAGGAAGCATCTTCGTGCAATTGACGGCGTTGTTGAATGGTTTACCGCCCTTATTGACGAAAGCGGAATGGTAGGTCAGAGCAAGTATTGGAACTTTGTAGACTGGGCTAAGCCCTGGGTTTACGACCAGAAGCGAGGATGCGAGGGCGGTGTTCCTCTCGGAGTTTACGAGGGTAATATCGGTCTTTACAATCCTATGATGGCATATTTCCTTCAGGTCGGCGCCAAGCTTAACGAGCTTTGCGGCCGCCGTGACGTAGCAAGAGAATATACAAAAACGGCAAATCTTCTTGTAAAGAGCACAAAAAAATATTTTTACGATAAGGAAACGAAGCTCTTTGCAGACGACGTAAATCATATCTACTATTCACAGCATATGCAGACATGGTGCGTCCTTGCAGGCGTTGTCAGAGGCGAGCAGGCAAAGGAAATCATGACCCTTTCCCAGAATCTCGAAGCAAAAAGCACCTTTGCATTTGCCTTCTTCTATTTCCGAGCTCTTGAATCCTGCGGTCTTTACGAGTATACCGAGGAAATGATGGATACCTACAGAGGTCTTCTCAAGCTGAATTGCACCACAGTTCCCGAAACTCCCACGGAAACAAGAAGCGAATGTCATGCCTGGGGCTCCATTGCGATTTACGAATTCAGCGCAACGGTTCTCGGTGTAAGAACGGAAAACGTGGCGGAAAAATCAATTTCCGTAAAGCCTTACATCAAGGGCAGAGATTACGCTAAGGGCACGGTGTCCACAATTGCGGGTGACGTTTACGTTTGCTGGAAGAAGGAAAACGGCGTATTCACAATTGATATAAGCTCCGTAAACGACTGTGACAAGGTAGTATATCTCCCCGACGGCACATCCGTTACGGTTACCGATAAAGAAGCGTCTCTTACATGTAATATCTAAGGAGAAAAATATGAAAATAGCACTTATAGCCCACGATAAGAAAAAGGATACAATGATAAACCTTGCCATAAAGTATCAGGACGTGCTCGGCGAACACGACCTTTACGCAACAGGCACAACGGGAACTCTTATAATGGGAGAAACGGGACTTAAGATAACAAGGATGAAAAGCGGTCCTCTCGGCGGTGACCAGCAGATAGGCTCCATGGTTGCAGAGGGCAAGCTTGACCTTATCATATTCCTTCGCGATCCCTTGACCTCTCAGCCCCACGAGCCCGACGTTTCGGCTCTTCTCCGCCTTTGTGACGTTCAGTCCATTCCTCTGGCTACCAACTGCAAGAGTGCGGAAATCATGCTTGACGCATTGAAATCAAAGATATTCTAAACCGTTTAAAACCGCTGATTCCTTAAGGCTTTCAGCGGTTTTTTCTTCGTTTATTTTTGGTATGTTTGTAGACATACATACTGTTCCAAATAAGCAAAAAATCCTTGTTTTACTTGATTTTATTGTCTTTTTGGCGGTGCGTCAGTCTTAAATTTCGGCAATTCTATTGACATATCCTTCTTTATAATATAAAATAATAATGTGTACATATGCGCTTTTTATAGGAAACGTACCATATTTAGCGTTTATACATAATCATGCGGATACTTTCCGCTCAGACATAGCATTGATACGAAATAAAAAAGAAGGAGGTTGAAATGGAAGTATTATATGCGGTAATTGGCGCAATTGTCGGTATCGTTATCGGTATCGTTATCGGAATCATCCTGCGTAAAAAAGTCGCTGAAAAGCAGATAGGCTCCGCTGAAGAACAGGCTAAGCGCTTGCTCGAGGATGCCATCAAGGCGGCTGAAACAAAGCGTAAGGAATCTATACTTGAAGCAAAGGAAGAAATTCTGAAAGCACGCAATGAGCATGAGGCTGAGGTTAAGGAGCGCAGAGCTGAGCTTAGCCGTCAGGAAACTCGCTTGAATACAAGAGAAGAAAATCTCGACAAGAAAATTGACGCCGTTGAAAAGAAGGAAGAAACACTTACAAAGAAAATCAAAGAAACCGAAGAATTGAACTTAAAAATCTCTCAGGCTCGGGATGAGCAGCTTAAGCTCCTCGAAAAGATCTCGGGATACAGCGTTGAGGAGGCACGCGCTCTCCTTATCAAGAATCTTGAGGATGAGGTTAAGTATGAGCAGGCTCAGAAGCTTCTTGAGCTTGAGGCTCAGTTCAAGGAGGAGGCTGACACCAAGGCGAAGAATATTATCTCTCTCGCTATTGCCCGTTGTGCATCCGACCACGTATCCGAGGCTACCATTTCCGTTGTGGCATTGCCCAACGATGAAATGAAGGGCAGAATCATCGGACGTGAGGGCAGAAACGTAAGAGCTATTGAAAATCTTACGGGTGTTGAGCTTATTATCGACGACACTCCCGAGGCTATTACGATTTCAGGATTCGATCCCGTACGCCGTGAGGTTGCGAGAATCGCTCTTGAAAAGCTTATTTCCGACGGACGTATCCATCCCACAAGAATCGAGGACTGCGTTGAAAAGGCTAAGCGTGAGGTTGAAGCCTCTATCAAGCAGGCAGGCGAAAAGGCTACGTTTGAAACAGGCATCCACAGTCTTAATATCGAGCTTGTTAAGCTCCTTGGCAGACTCAAATACAGAACAAGCTACGGTCAGAACGTTCTCACCCACTCTATCGAGGTTGCGGAGCTTGCCGGCGTTATGGCAGCCGAGCTTGGCGCAGACGTTACTCTTGCTAAGCGTGCGGGTCTTCTCCACGATATCGGTAAGGCTCTCACAGCTGAGATCGAGGGCTCCCACGTACAAATCGGCGTAGACGTAGCTAAGAAGTATAAGGAAAGCAAGGAGATACTCCACGCTATCGAGGCTCACCACGGTGACGTTGAGCCCCACTCCATTATTGCGGTTATCGTTCAGGCGGCAGACGCTATTTCCGCTGCCCGTCCCGGCGCAAGACGTGAAAATCTTGAAAACTATATCAAGCGTCTTGAAAAGCTTGAGGAGATTGCCGGCGGCTTTGACGGAGTTGACAAGACCTTTGCAATTCAGGCAGGCCGTGAGATACGTATTATGGTTAAGCCCGAGCTTATCAACGATGAAAGAATGGCACTTGTTGCAAGAGACATCGTTAAGAAGATAGAATCCGAGCTTGAGTATCCCGGTCAGATAAAGGTCAACCTGATTCGAGAGAGCCGTGTGGTTGACTACGCTAAATAAGCGTGCTTCATCATGAACAAGAAAAGCGAAGTCCTGCGGCTTCGCTTTCTTAAAACAGTCGGCGTAAGCCGAATAGAAAGAAAATCAAAATGAAACCATTTAAAATTCTTGCTCTCGGAGATATATGCGGTCCCGAGGCAACAAAATTCCTTTGCAAAAGGTTATGGTCTATCCGTAAGGAATACGGCGTAGATATGGTAGTGGCAAACGGTGAAAACTCCGCAGAGCCCAACGGAATAGACAAGGATGGGGCAACCGCCCTTTTCGAAAGCGGCGTTGACGTTATTACCACGGGAAACCACGTTTACAGAAAATCCTCGGTATTTTCATACCTTGATGACGAGGAAAACATTATACGTCCCTTGAATTTTCCGTCAGCAAACCCCGGTCACGGCTCGGTTGTCGCCAAAATAAACGGTGTGCGGGTCCTTTGCATGAACGTTATGGGAAGTGCATATATGGATGCTTCCTCCTGTCCCTTTGATGCTGTGGAAAAGGAGCTTATGCGCCGTCAGGGTGAATACGATTTTGCTCTCCTTGACATCCATGCGGAGTCAACGGGGGAGAAAAAGGCTATCGCCTATTACTTCTCGGACAAAATTGCCGTATGCTTCGGCACTCACACCCACGTGCAGACAAACGATGCGCAGCTTCTCGATGAAAAATGCGCATACGTTACCGATCTCGGTATGTGCGGCGCCATTGACTCTGTCCTCGGAGTCAAGAAGGAAGCCGTCATCCATAAAATGAAAACCAAAATGCTTTCCAGATTTGATTTTGCTACGGGTAAAATGTGTATCGAGGGCGCGGTTTTCAGCGTAAACACAGACACTTGGCGCGGTATTTCGTGCGAAAATATTAAAATTACAGGAGAGTTAAAATGAAAACTACAGAACTCTTAAAATTTATTGAAGAGGGTAAGCTTGACACAAGGCTTGCCGACATTTACGGCAGTGAAAACCTTTGCGAGCAGAAGGAAAGATACGCTTGCGCCGTTTCTGAATTTGCCAAGATCTACGGCGAGCGTGAGGCTTCTCTCTTCTCCGTTCCCGGAAGAAGCGAAATTTCGGGCAACCACACCGACCACAACCACGGTGAGGTTCTTGCAGGCTCTATAAATCTTGATATAATCGCTGTTGCATCCGCAACCGACGACGGCATCATTAAGATAAAGTCAGCGGGCTTTCCCGAGGATGCGGTAGATACAAATTCATACACATCCCCTATTGAAGCGGACTTTTTCAAATCACAGGCTCTTATTGCGGGCATGTCAAAGGCGTTTACAAATAACGGCCTTAAAACAGGCGGCTACGTAGCTTATACAACGTCAAACGTATTCAAGGGCTCAGGTCTTTCTTCCTCTGCCGCATTTGAGGTTATGGTTGGTAACATCCTTAACTATTTCTATAATGACGGAAGCGTAGACAACGTGGAGATTGCAAAAATGGCGCAGTTCTCCGAAAACGTATTCTTCGGTAAGCCCTGCGGACTTATGGACCAGATGGCTTGCGCAGTAGGCGGATTCGTACATATTGACTTCTTCGACCCCAAGTCTCCCGTTATTGACAAGATAAACTTCGACTTGAGTGCTGCAGGCTACTCCCTCTGCATCGTAAACACAGGCGGAAACCACGCAGATCTTAACGAGGATTACGCATCCGTCCCCGCAGAAATGAAATCCGTTGCCAAATACTACGGCAAGAGCGTCCTTGCGGAAATGGACAGATTTACTCTTATGTCCGACATTCATAATCTTCGTAAGGCAGTAGGCGACAGGGCTATTCTCCGTGCGGCTCACTTCTTCAACGAAAACGACAGAGTTGAGGTACAGGCTAAGGCTCTTAAGCTTAATGACCTTGAGAAGTTCCTTCAATACGTGCTTAAATCTGGTCAGTCCTCATATATGTACCTTCAGAACGTTTATACCACAAAGAACGTACAGGAGCAGGGCCTTTCCCTTGCT